>NZ_BAAGDE010000011.1:0-88623 GCF_054660795.1 Mycobacterium sp. MUNTM1 | reverse complement strand
CGCCCCCCCCCCCCCCCCCCCCCCCCCGGGGCGCGGCCCGCGCCCCCCCGGCCCGGCGCCGTCCCGGGGCGCCAGGCGACAGCACCGACGCGACGCTGCACGGCGCGATCACCCTCCGGTGTCCGGACGGCTGGACGGCCAGGCCCGCCGAGTTGCCCGTCACCCTGCGCGGCGGCGACCACTGCTACCAGGACGTGCGGGTGTCGGTCCCGGAGCAGGCCCGACCTGGCCTCTACCCGATCCGCGCCGAACTCCGCGTCACCGGCGACGAGCTTCCGCTGTCCTGGCGCCAGCCCGTCGAGGACGTCTGCGTGGTGACGGTGGGCGCGCCAGCGGGGGAGCTGGTCTACCTCGCCGACGGGCCCGCCGAGGTCACGCTTCGGCCCGGCGAAGAGGGCGCCCTGACGGTCACGTTCGGCAGCCACGCCGGCGCCGACCTGGCGCTGGAGGCGCACCTGATCAGCCCCTGGGGCACCTGGGAATGGATGGGTCCGGGCGCCCTCGGCGCGGTGCTACCCGCCCGGGGCACCGTCGACCTAGGCTTCCAGCTGACGCCGCCGGCCTGGCAGGAACCCGGCCAGTGGTGGGCGCTGGTGCGGATCGGCTGCGCCGGCCGACTGGTCTACTCGCCGGCGGTGAAGGTGACGGTCACATGAGCATCCACCCGATAGCGACCGTCGCCGGCGTGCCCGTTTCGCCGGGCGTCCTCGACGCCGCCGAGGGGCGGCTGCGCGCCGCCTGGGGCGCGGCCGCCCTGCCCGTCAGCGGCACCAGCGAGGGCCGCCAGCTGCGGCGGTGGCTGACCCAGCTCATCGTCACCGAGCGGGTGGTGGCCGCGGAGGCCGAGGCCCGCGGGCTGAGCGCGCGCGGCGCGCCGTCGGAGGCCGAGCTGCTGCCCGACGTGACCGCCCGGCTGGAGATCGGCAGCGTCGCCGCCGCAGTGCTGGCCGATCCGCGCGCCCGGGCGCTGTTCGCCGATGTCACCGCAGCGGTGCGGGTGGCCGACACCGAGGTGGCCGCCTATCACGCCCGCAACCCGCTGCGCTTCGCCGCGCCGCAACAGGGCGAACACGGCTGGCGCACAACGGCGTCGGCGGCTCCACCGCTGGACGAGGTGCGATCGGCGATCGAGGAGCACCTGCGCGGCGCCGCGCGCCGGCGCGCCTTCCGGTTGTGGCTGGACGGGCGCCGCGCCGCGCTGGTGGAGCTGGCGCCCGGCTACGAGCATCCCGGCGACCCCGGTCAGCCCGACAACACCCACCGGCACTGAGCGTCATGCTCACCCTCTGCCTGGACATCGGCGGCACCAAAATCGCCGCCGCGCTGGCGGATTCGGGTGGAAACTTGGTGTACAGCACCGTCCGCCCGACCCCGGCCACCCCCGCCGCCGGCGACGTGTGGGCCGTCGTCGAAGCGATGATCGCCGACGCGCTGCGGGCGGCCGACGCTCCGGTCGGCGCCGTCGGGATCGCCTCGGCCGGGCCCATCGACCTGCGCAGCGGGTTCGTCAGCCCGATCAACATCGACAGCTGGGACCGTTTCCCGTTGCGCGAGAAGGTCGCCGCGGCGGTGCCGGGGCTGCCGGTGGTGCTGGCCGGTGACGGCGTCTGTATGGCGCTGGGGGAGCAGTGGATCGGGGCGGGGAAACATGCGGCCCCGGGCGCCCGGTTTCTGCTGGGCATGGTGGTATCCACCGGGGTGGGCGGCGGGCTGGTGCTCGACGGCGTCCCGTACTCGGGGCGCACCGGCAACGCGGGTCACGTCGGGCACGTGGTGGTCGAACTGGACGGGCGGCCCTGCACCTGCGGCGGTCACGGCTGCGTGGAGACGGTCGCGTCCGGGCCGTGGATGGTGCGCCGGGCGCGGGAGAGCGGCTGGTCCGCGCCACCCGAAGCCGGCGCCAGCGACCTGGCCGCCGCGGCGGCGGCCGGAGACCCGTTGGCCCAGAAGGCATTCCATCGCGGTGCCAAAGCGCTGGCCGCGATGATCGCCTCGGTCGGGGCGGTGTGCGACCTGGATCTCGTGGTGATCGGGGGTGGGGTCGCGAAATCCGGGCCGCTGCTCTTCGACCCGTTGCGGGCCAAGCTCGCCGAATACGCCGGCCTGGACTTCCTGTCCGGGCTGCGCGTGGTGCCGGGCGAGCTCGGCGGTGAGGCCGGCCTGATCGGCGCGGCCCGGCTCGCGGGGCTCAGCTGACCCGCTGCATGTGCTTTCGTCCCCAGTCGCACAGGCTCGCCAGCACCGGCGCCAAGGTCATGCCGTATTCGGAAATCGAATAGTGCACACACGGCGGCACCGTGCGCGCGTCGTGGCGCTCGATGATCCCCGCGTCGACCAGTTCGTGCAGGTGCCGGATGAGCATGCGTTCGGTGATGCCGGGGATGCTGCGCCGCAGCTCGGCGGTGCGCATCGGGCTGTCGCACAGTCGCCACAGGATGGTGCCCTTCCAGCGGCCGTCGATGACCGACAGGGCGGCGTCGATCGGGCAGTCGCTGAGTTCCTTCTTGGATACGGACACGCGCACCTCGCTGACTAATTTGTCAGTACCTTGATATTTGTCAGCATAACCGTAAAGGTCGTTGCCATGAACAACAGCATCGACGCGCTCGCGGTCGTCGTCACCGGACTGATGGTCGGCGTGGAGCTGGCGGTCGCCGTCTTCTTCCATCCCCTCATCGCCCGGCTGCCCGACGACGGCTTCCGCGCGGCCCGCGGCGGCGCCGCCCGGGCGCTCGGCACGACGATGCCGTTCTGGTATGCCCTCACCCTGCTGCTGGTGGCCTCGCTCGCCATCCAGGAGCGCGGCGAGCAGCGCGATTGGCTCTGCGGCATTGCCGCGGGGTTGATGGCCGCGGTGATACTGCTGACCGTCGCCCTGCTGGTGCCGATCAACAACCGCATCGCGAAATGGCCGAGCACCGGCGAGCTCTCCCGCGAGCTCGCCGCCCGCTGGGATCGACGGCACCGGGTGCGGGTGATCCTGCTGCTGGCGGTGTTCGTGCTGCTGGTCCTCGCCGTCACCTGAGGCCACCGTTTTGGCTGATCGCGCGGCCCACGCTATTCTGTTAGCCGATCCACCGAAGACCGTCGGTCACCGAGCAATCGGTTGAAGGTCCGGGAGCATCCCGGCGGCCCACGCAGGAGGACGAGGCATCAGCGCCGGCTCGCGCCGGCGTACTTTCACGCCCCGGCCGCCTCTGCGCCGGGGCGTTCGTCGTTCTTCGGGGGAATCGAGACGACACGTCGCATTGACTTTCACTTCAGGAGGTAGGCATGGCCAGGGCTGACAAGGCCACCGCCGTTGCAGACATCGCCGAGCAGTTCAAGGAATCGACCGCAACCCTGATCACGGAGTACCGCGGTCTGACCGTCGCCAACCTGGCCGAGCTGCGGCGCTCGCTCAATGGGGCGGCCACCTACTCGGTGGCCAAGAACACGCTGGTCAAGCGTGCGGCCTCGGAGGCAGGGGTCGAGGGGCTCGACGAGCTCTTCGCCGGCCCGACGGCCATCGCATTCGTCACCGGGGAACCGGTCGACGCCGCCAAGGCCATCAAGACCTTCGCCAAGGAACACAAGGCGCTGGTCATCAAGGGCGGCTACATGGACGGCCGTGCGCTCACGGTCGCCGAAGTCGAGCGCATCGCCGACCTCGAGTCGCGCGAGGTGCTGCTGGCCAAGCTGGCCGGCGCGATGAAGGGCAACCTCGCCAAGGCGGCGGGGCTGTTCAACGCTCCCGCTTCGCAGGTCGCCCGGCTCGCGGCCGCGCTGCAGGAGAAGAAGGCCGCCGAAGGTCCCGCCGCTGCTGCAGAACCCGCAGCCGCCGCGGAGCCCGCCGCGGACGCCACCGGCGAACCCGCTTCGGAAGCACCCGCCGAGGCGCCGGAAACCCCGGCCGAAGCCGAATAACAACCAACCTCCGAACCTGGAAAAACAAGGAAGGACCCACACCCATGGCAAAGATGTCTACTGACGACCTGCTCGACGCTTTCAAGGAAATGACCCTGCTGGAGCTCTCCGACTTCGTGAAGAAGTTCGAGGAGACCTTCGAGGTCACCGCGGCCGCCCCGGTCGCAGTCGCCGCCGCCGGTGGTGGCGCCGCCGGCGGTGCGCCCGCCGAGGCCGCCGAGGAGCAGTCGGAATTCGACGTCATCCTCGAGGCCGCCGGTGACAAGAAGATCGGCGTCATCAAGGTGGTTCGCGAAATCGTCTCTGGCCTGGGCCTCAAGGAGGCCAAGGACCTGGTCGACGGCGCGCCCAAGCCGCTGCTGGAGAAGGTGGCCAAGGAGGCCGCCGACGAGGCCAAGACCAAGCTCGAGGCCGCCGGCGCCACCGTCACCGTCAAGTAAGTCGCAAGCGCGCAAGCCCCCGGGATCACCATCCCGGGGGCTTCGTGCGTTCAGTGCCGGGCCGACCGCAGCGACCGCGCCGCCCGCTCGGGTGAATCCCCAAGGGCGACAAGCAAGTTCGTCGTCATCGCACCAAGCACCGGAGCGACCGCCGAGTCGTCGTCGCCGTAGTAGCCGGCCAGCTCCAGCATGACGAACCCGTGGATCAACGCCCAGAACTGGGCGGCGGTGGCCACGACGGACGCGTCGTCGACACCGTCTTTCGAAGCGTCCGCGGCTTGGATCCGGCCGGCCAGCATGCACCGGTGCACGCCGCGCACCACGTGCGCGAAGCTGGGGTAGCTCCGCTCGATCTCGGCGACCGTCAGCGTCAGCACGTTGTGGGCGGGCGCGTTGATACCGTGCGCGCTGGTGCTGCCGAACATCAGCCGGTACATGTGCGGGCGCCTGATGGCGTAGCGCCGGTAGGCCGCACCGGTGACGAACAGATCGGCGACCGGGTCGGCGCTCGGCGGCACCGTCAGCGCGGCGTCGAACTGCCGCAGGCCCTCCTCGGCCACCGCCGCGATCAGCCCACGCATGCCGCCGAAGTGCGTGTACACCGCCATCGTGGAGGTGCCCGCGGCGCCGGCCACCTTGCGCGTCTGCAGGGCGTCGGGCCCGTGCTCGTCGAGCAGCCCGACCGCGGCGTGCAGCATCTCGTCGCGGACGCTGCGCTGAGCCTCTGAAGTCATCGTTGTCATCTTCTCATCGGCGGCGTATCGTGCCAATAACGCTGCAATAACGATGTTATAGGAGTTCAGCGATGGTGATCACGGCAACCGCCAAACCCGGCAACCCCTACCTCGAGGACTTCCTGGCGCCGGTGAGCGCGGAAGTCACCGCGCACGACCTGCGCGTCACCGGACGGATTCCGGAGCACCTCGACGGCCGCTACCTGCGCAACGGCCCCAACCCGGTCGCCGAGGTGGACCCGGCCGTCTACCACTGGTTCAGCGGCGACGGCATGGTGCACGGGGTGGCGCTGCGCGACGGGCAGGCCCGCTGGTACCGCAACCGCTGGGTGCGCACCGCCCACGTGTGCCGGGCACTGAAGGAGGCGGGGCCGCAGGGGTTGAACCCCCGCGCCGGGATGCTCTCCGTCGGCCCGAACACCAACGTATTGAGCCATGCCGGCCAAACGCTGGCGCTCGTCGAGGGGGGCGGGGCGAATTACCGGCTGACCGACGAGTTGGACACCGAGGGCCCGTGCGACTTCGACGGCACCCTGTTCGGGGGCTATACCGCCCATCCGCACCGCGACCCGCGCAGCGGCGAATTGCACGCGGTGTCGTATGCGTTCACCCGCGGGCGCACCGTGCAGTACTCGGTGATCGATACCGCCGGCCGCGCCCGGCGCACCGTCGACATCGAGGTGGGCGGGTCGCCGATGATGCACGACTTCTCCCTGACCGACAACTACGTGGTGATCTACGACCTGCCGGTGACGTTCGATCCCGTACAGGTGATGCCGGCGAATGTGCCGCGTTGGTTGGGTCTGCCCGCCCGGCTCGTGCTGCAGTCGTTGATCGGACGCTTCCGGATCCCCGGTCCGGTGACCGCGATGATCAACCGCAATCGCGAACCGATCAATCGGATGCCCTACCGGTGGAATCCTGACTACCAGGCCCGCATCGGGGTCATGCCGCGTGAGGGCGGCAACAAGGACATCCGCTGGTTCGACATCGAACCCTGCTACGTCTACCACCCGCTCAACGCCTACTCCGAGATGCGCGGTGGCGCTGAGGTTTTGGTGCTCGACGTGGTCCGCTACTCGCGGATGTTCGACCGCGACCTGCGCGGTCCGGGCGACAGCAGGCCGACGCTGGACCGCTGGACCGTCAACCTCGCGACCGGGGCGGTGACCAGCGAACGCCACGACGATCGCCCGCAGGAGTTTCCGCGCATCAACGAGGGCCTGCTCGGCCGGCGGCACCGATTCGGCTACACCATCGGCACCGACGGCGGCTACCTGTCGAACGGGGCGTCCGAGATGTCCACCGCCCTCTACAAGCACGACTACGCGACCGGATCGAGCGCGGCCGCCGTCCTCGATACCGGCCTTTTACTCGGCGAGATGTCCTTTGTGCCAAGCCCCGCCGCCCGCGCCGAAGACGACGGGATCCTGATGGGCTTCGGGTATCACCGCGACAGCGACGAGGGTCAATTGCTCTTGCTGGACGCGCAGACGCTCGAGCGGGTGGCCACCGTCCACCTGCCGCAGCGGGTGCCGATGGGCTTCCACGGCAACTGGGCGCCCGCTGGCTAACGTCGGGCTAACACGTGCGTCAAATAAGTTGTGCCGTGCGGGCTTCCGGCTGATCTCGGGACCGTCAATTTTTCCCCGGTGACGCCCGCATCCCTGCTGCCGTGTGGCAGGCGTGCGCTACAGTGACTCATGCCACATAAAAGGGCAGGTGGCGGGCAAGAGTTTCGACGGAAGGATTTCCCATGGGCGTCGCTATCGAGGTGAATGGACTCACGAAGTCCTTCGGCTCCTCGAGGATTTGGGAAGACGTGACTCTGGAAATCCCCGCCGGGGAGGTCAGCGTCCTGCTGGGGCCGTCGGGTACCGGCAAATCGGTTTTCCTGAAGTCCCTCATCGGTTTGTTGCGGCCCGAGCGCGGCTCGGTGGTCATCGACGGCACCGACATCCTGCAGTGCTCGGCCAAGGAGCTCTACGAGATCCGCACGCTGTTCGGCGTGATGTTCCAGGACGGTGCCCTGTTCGGTTCGATGAACCTGTTCGACAACGCGGCGTTTCCGCTGCGCGAGCACACCAAGAAGAAGGAAGGCGAGATCCGTGACATCGTCATGGAGAAGCTGACCCTGGTCGGTCTCGGTGGTGACGAGAAGAAGTTCCCCGGCGAGATCTCCGGTGGTATGCGCAAGCGCGCCAGCCTGGCCCGTGCCCTGGTGATGGACCCGCAGATCATCCTGTGCGACGAGCCCGACTCCGGTCTGGACCCGGTCCGTACCGCGTACCTGAGCCAGTTGATCCTCGACATCAACGCCCAGATCGACGCCACGGTGCTGATCGTTACCCACAACATCAACATCGCCCGCACCGTGCCGGACAACATGGGCATGCTGTTCCGCCGCAAGCTGGTCATGTTCGGCCCGCGCGAGGTGCTGCTGACCAGCGACGAGCCGGTGGTGCGGCAGTTCCTCAACGGCCGCCGGATCGGTCCGATCGGCATGTCCGAGGAGAAGGACGAAGCGACCATGGCCGAAGAGCAGGCCCTGCTCGACGCCGGCCACCACGCCGGCGGTGTCGAGGAGATCGAGGGGGTGCCCCCGCAGATCACCGCGACGCCGGGCATGCCCGAGCGCAAGGCCGTCGCCCGCCGCCAGGCCCGTGTCCGCGAGATCCTGCACACCCTGCCCAAGAACGCTCAGGCCGCCATCCTCGACGACCTCGAAGGGACCCACAAGTACCGCGCCCACGAGTTCGGCGACTAGGGCGCCGGCCCGTCGTGTTTTGCGATAACTCCGCGTAAACACGACGGCCCGCCCTCTTGACGGCGGGCCGTAAACGGGCCAGTCTGTTGGGCAGCATGTATCCAGCGGAAAGTCGAAACGCCAGCCAGCGCCGATGTCCCTGGACTGCTGATGCTGGGAAGTTGAGGAATGCGCCGTCCTGCGCTATTGTTGGACGTTGCGCTGGCTACCTCCTGCCCACCTCACCCGCCACCTGACACCGTGGTCTAAGCCTGAGCCCCCTCAAGCGGCTTAGTTCTAGTTGCGCGTGAGATCCGGACAGATCGTTCGCCGGCCGAACCGACACAATTCGCGGCGAGCTGGCCGGTGGTCCCGGTCTTCGTGAGTCGCACGAGGTGCTGGAAGGATGCATCTTGGCAGATTTCCGCCAGAGCAAGACGGATCGCCCACAAAGTTCCTCTAACGGAAGTTCTTCAAACGGCTCCGTGCCCGGAGCGCCCAACCGAGTTTCCTTCGCCAAGCTCCGCGAACCGCTTGAGGTTCCGGGTCTGCTTGACGTGCAGATCGACTCCTTCGAGTGGTTGATCGGCGCGCCGCGGTGGCGTGAGGCCGCCGCCGCCCGCGGGGACGTGACTCCGGTGGGTGGCCTGGAAGAGGTGCTCTACGAGCTCTCGCCGATCGAGGACTTTTCCGGCTCGATGTCGCTGTCGTTCTCCGACCCGCGTTTCGACGAGGTCAAGGCGCCGGTCGACGAGTGCAAAGACAAGGACATGACGTACGCGGCCCCGCTGTTCGTCACGGCCGAGTTCATCAACAACAACACCGGCGAGATCAAGAGCCAGACGGTCTTCATGGGCGACTTCCCGATGATGACCGAAAAGGGCACCTTCATCATCAACGGGACCGAGCGTGTGGTGGTCAGCCAGCTGGTCCGGTCGCCGGGCGTGTACTTCGACGAGACCATCGACAAGTCGACCGAGAAGCTGCTGCACAGCGTGAAGGTGATCCCGAGCCGCGGCGCGTGGCTCGAGTTCGACGTCGACAAGCGCGACACCGTCGGCGTCCGTATCGACCGCAAGCGCCGCCAGCCGGTCACCGTGCTGCTCAAGGCGCTGGGCTGGACGAACGAGCAGATCACCGAGCGGTTCGGCTTCTCCGAGATCATGATGTCGACGCTGGAGAAGGACAACACCGCCGGCACCGACGAGGCGCTGCTGGACATCTACCGCAAGCTGCGGCCGGGCGAGCCGCCGACCAAGGAGTCCGCGCAGACCCTGCTGGAGAACCTGTTCTTCAAGGAGAAGCGCTACGACCTGGCCCGCGTCGGCCGCTACAAGGTCAACAAGAAGCTCGGCCTGCACGCGGGAGAGCCGATCACGTCGTCGACGCTGACCGAGGAAGACGTCGTCGCCACCATCGAGTACCTGGTGCGCCTGCACGAGGGCCAGGCCACGATGACCGTCCCCGGCGGCACCGAGGTGCCGGTGGAGACCGATGACATCGACCACTTCGGCAACCGCCGGCTGCGCACCGTGGGCGAGCTGATCCAGAACCAGATCCGGGTCGGCATGTCGCGCATGGAACGCGTCGTGCGCGAGCGGATGACCACGCAGGACGTCGAGGCCATCACGCCGCAGACCCTGATCAACATCCGGCCGGTCGTCGCCGCGATCAAGGAGTTCTTCGGCACCAGCCAGCTGTCGCAGTTCATGGACCAGAACAACCCGCTGTCCGGGCTGACCCACAAGCGCCGGCTGTCGGCGCTGGGCCCCGGCGGTCTGTCCCGTGAGCGCGCCGGCCTGGAGGTCCGTGACGTCCACCCGTCGCACTACGGCCGCATGTGCCCGATCGAGACCCCGGAGGGTCCGAACATCGGTCTGATCGGCTCGCTGTCGGTGTACGCGCGGGTCAACCCGTTCGGCTTCATCGAGACGCCATACCGCAAGGTGGTCGACGGTGTGGTCTCCGACGAGATCCACTACCTGACCGCCGACGAGGAGGACCGCCACGTCGTGGCGCAGGCCAACTCGCCGATCGACGACAAGGGCCGGTTCGAGGAGTCCCGCGTCCTGGTGCGCCGGAAGGCGGGCGAGGTCGAGTACGTGCCCTCGTCCGAGGTGGACTACATGGACGTGTCGCCGCGCCAGATGGTGTCGGTGGCCACGGCCATGATCCCGTTCCTCGAGCACGACGACGCCAACCGGGCCCTGATGGGTGCCAACATGCAGCGCCAGGCGGTTCCGCTGGTGCGCAGCGAGGCGCCGCTGGTGGGCACCGGCATGGAGCTGCGCGCGGCGATCGACGCCGGCGACGTGGTGGTGGCCGACAAGGCCGGGGTGATCGAGGAGGTCTCCGCCGACTACATCACCGTGATGGCCGACGACGGCACCCGGCACACCTACCGGATGCGCAAGTTCGAGCGGTCCAACCACGGCACCTGCGCCAACCAGTCGCCGATCGTCGACGCGGGGGAGCGGGTGGAGGCCGGCCAGGTCATCGCCGACGGTCCCTGCACCGAGAACGGTGAGATGGCGCTGGGCAAGAACCTGCTCGTGGCGATCATGCCGTGGGAAGGCCACAACTACGAGGACGCGATCATCCTCTCCAACCGGCTGGTTGAGGAGGACGTGCTCACCTCGATCCACATCGAGGAGCACGAGATCGACGCCCGCGACACCAAGCTGGGCGCGGAGGAGATCACCCGGGACATCCCGAACGTCTCCGACGAGGTGCTGGCCGACCTGGACGAGCGCGGGATCGTGCGCATCGGTGCCGAGGTCCGCGACGGCGACATCCTGGTCGGCAAGGTCACCCCGAAGGGTGAGACCGAGCTGACCCCGGAGGAGCGGCTGCTGCGCGCGATCTTCGGTGAGAAGGCCCGTGAGGTCCGCGACACCTCCCTGAAGGTGCCGCACGGCGAGTCCGGCAAGGTCATCGGCATCCGGGTGTTCTCCCGCGAGGACGACGACGAGTTGCCGGCCGGTGTCAACGAGCTGGTGCGCGTTTACGTGGCCCAGAAGCGCAAGATCTCCGACGGCGACAAGCTCGCCGGACGCCACGGCAACAAGGGTGTCATCGGCAAGATCCTGCCGCAGGAGGACATGCCGTTCCTGCCGGACGGCACCCCGGTGGACATCATCCTGAACACGCACGGTGTGCCGCGACGGATGAACATCGGCCAGATCCTGGAGACTCACCTCGGGTGGGTGGCCAAGTCCGGCTGGAACATCGACGGTTCGCCCGAGTGGGCGGTCAACCTGCCCGAGCAGCTGCGGCACGCGCAGCCGGACCAGATCGTGTCCACGCCGGTGTTCGACGGCGCCAAGGAGGAGGAGCTGCAGGGCATGCTGTCCTGCACGCTGCCCAACCGCGACGGCGAGGTCATGGTCGACGGCGACGGCAAGGCGGTGCTGTTCGACGGCCGCAGCGGCGAGCCGTTCCCGTACCCGGTGACCGTCGGCTACATGTACATCATGAAGCTGCACCACTTGGTGGACGACAAGATCCACGCCCGCTCCACCGGTCCGTACTCGATGATCACCCAGCAGCCGCTGGGTGGTAAGGCGCAGTTCGGTGGCCAGCGCTTCGGTGAGATGGAGTGCTGGGCCATGCAGGCCTACGGCGCGGCGTACACGCTGCAGGAGCTGTTGACCATCAAGTCCGACGACACCGTCGGCCGGGTCAAGGTGTACGAGGCGATCGTCAAGGGCGAGAACATCCCGGAGCCCGGCATTCCCGAGTCCTTCAAGGTGTTGCTCAAGGAACTGCAGTCGCTCTGCCTCAACGTCGAGGTGCTCTCCTCGGACGGTGCGGCGATCGAGCTGCGCGAAGGCGAGGACGAGGACCTCGAGCGTGCGGCGGCCAACCTGGGAATCAACCTGTCCCGCAACGAATCTGCGTCTGTTGAGGACCTGGCTTAGCGGTGACGCCAAGCCAGCCTCTTATTGGTAACTAAACCCGCAAGGGGAAAGGGAGTTACGTGCTCGACGTCAACTTCTTCGATGAACTCCGTATCGGCCTGGCCACCGCGGAGGACATCAGGCAATGGTCTTACGGCGAGGTCAAGAAGCCGGAGACGATCAACTACCGCACGCTGAAGCCGGAGAAGGACGGCCTCTTCTGCGAGAAGATCTTCGGACCGACTCGCGACTGGGAGTGCTACTGCGGCAAGTACAAGCGCGTCCGGTTCAAGGGCATCATCTGTGAGCGCTGTGGCGTCGAGGTGACCCGCGCCAAGGTGCGTCGCGAGCGGATGGGCCACATCGAGCTGGCCGCGCCCGTCACGCACATCTGGTACTTCAAGGGCGTGCCGAGCCGGCTCGGCTACCTGCTGGACCTGGCGCCTAAGGATCTCGAGAAGATCATCTACTTCGCCGCGTACGTCATCACCTCGGTCGACGACGAGATGCGCCACAACGAGCTTTCGACGCTCGAGGCCGAAATGATGGTGGAGCGCAAGGCCATTGAGGACCAGCGCGACGCCGACCTGGAGGCCCGCGCCCAGAAGCTCGAGGCCGACCTGGCCGAGCTGGAGGCCGAGGGCGCCAAGGCCGACGCGCGCCGCAAGGTCCGCGACGGCGGCGAGCGCGAGATGCGTCAGCTGCGCGACCGGGCCCAGCGCGAGCTGGACCGGCTCGAGGAGATCTGGACGACCTTCACCAAGCTGGCCCCCAAGCAGCTGATCGTCGACGAGAACCTCTACCGCGAGCTGATCGACCGCTTCGGTGAGTACTTCACCGGTGCCATGGGTGCGGAGTCGATCCAAAAGCTGATCGAGAACTTCGACATCGACGCAGAGGCCGAGATCCTGCGCGACGTGATTCGAAACGGCAAGGGGCAGAAGAAGCTTCGCGCTCTCAAGCGGCTCAAGGTGGTCGCCGCGTTCCAGCAGTCGGGCAACTCCCCGATGGGCATGGTGCTCGACGCCGTCCCGGTGATCCCGCCGGAACTGCGCCCGATGGTGCAGCTCGACGGTGGCCGGTTCGCCACCAGCGACCTGAACGACCTGTACCGCCGCGTGATCAACCGGAACAACCGACTCAAGAGGCTGATCGACCTCGGCGCGCCCGAGATCATCGTCAACAACGAGAAGCGGATGCTGCAAGAGTCCGTGGACGCGCTGTTCGACAACGGCCGTCGCGGCCGCCCGGTCACCGGGCCGGGTAACCGCCCGCTGAAGTCGCTGAGCGATCTGCTCAAGGGTAAGCAGGGCCGGTTCCGCCAGAACCTGCTCGGTAAGCGCGTCGACTACTCGGGCCGCTCGGTCATCGTGGTCGGTCCGCAGCTCAAGCTGCACCAGTGCGGTCTGCCCAAGCTGATGGCGCTGGAGCTGTTCAAGCCGTTCGTGATGAAGCGGCTGGTCGACCTCAACCACGCGCAGAACATCAAGAGCGCCAAGCGCATGGTGGAGCGTCAGCGTCCTCAGGTGTGGGATGTCCTCGAAGAGGTCATCGCCGAGCACCCGGTGCTGCTGAACCGCGCTCCCACCCTGCACCGGCTGGGCATCCAGGCCTTCGAGCCAATGCTGGTGGAAGGCAAGGCAATTCAGCTGCACCCGCTGGTGTGTGAGGCGTTCAACGCCGACTTCGACGGTGACCAGATGGCGGTGCATCTGCCGCTGAGCGCCGAGGCGCAGGCCGAGGCCCGCATCCTGATGCTGTCTTCCAACAACATCCTGTCGCCCGCGTCGGGCCGACCGCTGGCCATGCCGCGTCTGGACATGGTGACCGGTCTGTACTTCCTGACCACTGAGGTCGACGGCGACACGGGCGAATTCAAGCCGGCCGCCAAGGACGAGCCCGAGGTCGGGGTGTACTCCTCGCCGGCTGAGGCGATCATGGCGTCCGACCGTGGCGTGCTGTCGGTGCGGGCCAAGATCAAGGTGCGGCTGACCCAGTTGCGTCCGCCGGCCGACATCGAGGCCGAGCTGTTCGGCGCCAACGGCTGGCAGCCGGGCGACGCCTGGATGGCCGAGACCACTTTGGGCCGTGTGCTTTTCAACGAACTGCTGCCGGTGGGCTACCCGTTCGTGAACAAGCAGATGCACAAGAAGGTGCAGGCGTCGATCATCAACGACCTGGCCGAGCGGTACCCGATGATCGTGGTCGCGCAGACCGTGGACAAGCTCAAGGACGCCGGTTTCTACTGGGCGACCCGCAGCGGTGTCACGGTCTCGATGGCCGACGTGCTGGTCCCGCCGCGCAAGAAGGAGATCCTCGACCAGTACGAGGAGCGGGCCGAGAAGGTCGAAAAGCAGTTCCAGCGTGGCGCTTTGAACCACGACGAGCGCAACGAGGCGCTGGTGGAGATCTGGAAGGAAGCCACCGACGAGGTCGGTCAGGCGCTGCGTGAGCACTACCCGGCCGACAACCCGATCATCACGATCGTGGACTCGGGCGCCACGGGTAACTTCACCCAAACGCGAACGCTGGCCGGCATGAAGGGTCTGGTGACCAACCCGAAGGGTGAGTTCATCCCGCGTCCGGTCAAGTCGTCGTTCCGTGAGGGCCTGACCGTGCTGGAGTACTTCATCAACACGCACGGTGCTCGAAAGGGCTTGGCGGACACCGCGTTGCGTACCGCCGACTCGGGTTACCTGACCCGTCGTCTGGTGGATGTCAGCCAGGACGTCATCGTCCGCGAGCACGACTGCGAGACCGAGCGGGGCATCATCGTCGAGCTGGCCGAGCGCCAGGCGGATGGCACCGTGATCCGCGACCCGTACATCGAAACCTCGGCGTACGCACGGACTCTGGGCGCCGATGCGGTCGACGAGGCCGGCAACGTCGTCGTTCCGCGCGGCGAGGACCTGGGTGACCCCGAGATCGAGGCCCTGCTGGCCGCGGGCATCACGTCGGTCAAGGTGCGCTCGGTGCTGACGTGCACCACCGGCACCGGCGTGTGCGCGACCTGTTACGGACGCTCGATGGCGACCGGCAAGCTGGTCGACATCGGTGAGGCCGTCGGCATCGTCGCGGCGCAGTCCATCGGTGAGCCCGGTACCCAGCTGACCATGCGTACGTTCCACCAGGGTGGTGTCGGTGAGGACATCACCGGCGGTCTGCCCCGGGTGCAGGAGCTGTTCGAGGCCCGCATCCCGCGCGGTAAGGCGCCGATCGCCGACGTCACCGGGCGGGTCCGTCTCGAGGACGGTGAGCGCTTCTACAAGATCACCATCGTTCCCGACGACGGCAGCGAAGAGGTTGTGTACGACAAGCTCTCCAAGCGGCAGCGGCTGCGTGTGTTCAAGCACGAGGACGGTTCCGAGCGGGTGCTGTCCGACGGCGACCACGTCGAGGTGGGCCAGCAGCTGATGGAAGGCTCGGCCGACCCGCACGAGGTGCTGCGCGTGCAGGGCCCCCGCGAGGTGCAGATCCACCTGGTCCGCGAGGTCCAGGAGGTCTACCGCGCGCAGGGTGTGTCGATCCACGACAAGCACATCGAGGTGATTGTTCGCCAGATGCTGCGCCGCGTCACCATCATCGACTCGGGCTCGACGGAGTTCCTGCCCGGCTCGCTGATCGACCGTGCGGAGTTCGAGGCGGAGAACCGCCGGGTGGTGGCCGAGGGCGGCGAGCCCGCCGCCGGACGTCCGGTGCTGATGGGTATCACGAAGGCCTCGCTGGCCACCGACTCGTGGCTGAGTGCGGCGTCGTTCCAGGAGACCACGCGAGTGCTGACCGATGCGGCGATCAACTGCCGCAGCGACAAGCTCAACGGTCTGAAGGAGAACGTGATCATCGGAAAGCTGATCCCGGCCGGTACTGGCATCAACCGGTACCGCAACATCCAGGTGCAGCCGACCGAGGAGGCCCGGGCCGCCGCGTACACGATCCCGTCCTACGAGGATCAGTACTACAGCCCGGACTTCGGTCAGGCCACCGGTGCCGCGGTGCCGCTGGACGACTACGGCTACAGCGACTACCGCTAGTCAACGACGAAAAAGCCCCGGGTTTTGCCCGGGGCTTTTTCCTTGCTTGCAGCGTCGAGCGTCACGCCAGCGTGGCTCTCTCCGCCGAGCGTCACCCTGGCGTGACGTTGGGCCGTCAGCACACCTCACTACACTGGCCGACGTGCTCATCGGTTCGCACGTCGGCAACGACGATCCCTTGGCCGCGGCGCAGACGGACGGCGCCGACGCGGTGCAGTTCTTCCTCGGCAATCCGCAGAGCTGGAAGAAGCCCAAGCCGCGTGACGACGCCGAGGCGCTCAAAGCGTCGTCCGTGCCGTTGTACGTCCATGCGCCCTACCTCATCAATGTCGCTTCGGCGAACAACCGCATCCGGATCCCGTCGCGCAAAATATTGCAGGACACCTGCGACGCGGCCGCGGAAATCAACGCGACGGCGGTCATCGTGCACGGCGGCCATGCCGATGACGACGACATGGCAGCCGGCTTCGAGCGCTGGGTCAAGGCGCTGGATTATCTGGAAACGGACGTGCCGGTGTATCTGGAAAACACCGCCGGCGGCGACCATGCGATGGCCCGCCATTTCGACACCATCGGAAAACTGTGGGATCACATCGGCGACAAGGGAATTGGTTTCTGCCTGGACACCTGTCACGCCTGGGCCGCCGGTGAGGCCCTGATCGATGCGGTCGACCGGATCAAGGCCCTGACCGGACGCATCGACCTGGTGCACTGCAACGACTCGAGGGACGCGGCGGGCTCCGGTGCCGACCGGCACGCCAACTTCGGCACCGGCCAGATCGACCCGGCCCTGCTCGTCGCGGTGGTTGAGGCCGCCGGCGCGCCGGTGATCTGCGAGACCGCGGACGAGGGCCGCAAGGACGACATCGCGTTCCTGCGGGAGAACACCAAGGGCTGACCGCCCACCCGACTGTTACACCTCTTGTGCAACTGTCGGGAAAATGTAACATTGGTGGCATGTCGGACACTCACGTCGTCACCAACCAGGTCCCGCCCCTGGAAAACCACAACCCCGCCAGCTCCGCGGTGCTCATCGAGGCCCTGATCCGCGAGGGCGGGCAGTGGGGCCTGGACGAGGTGAACGAGGTCGGCGCGCTGTCGGCCACCCACCAGGCGCAGCGGTGGGGCGAGCTCGCCGACCGCAACCGGCCCGTCCTGCACACCCACGACCGCAACGGTCACCGGGTCGACGAGGTCGAATACGACCCCGCCTACCACGAACTCATGCGCGCGGCGGTCGCCCACGGCATGCACGCCGCGCCCTGGGCCGACGACCGCCCGGGTTCCCACGTCGTCCGCGCCGCCAAGACGTCGGTGTGGACGGTCGAGCCGGGCCACATCTGCCCGATCTCGATGACGTACGCCGTCGTGCCGGCGCTGCGCTTCAACCCCGAGCTGGCCAAGGTGTACGAGCCGCTGCTGACCAGCCGCGAATACGACCCCGAGCTCAGGCCGGCCACCACCAAGCCCGGCATCACCGCGGGCATGTCGATGACCGAGAAGCAAGGCGGCTCCGACGTGCGCGCCGGCACCACCGAGGCGACCCCCAACGCCGACGGCAGCTACCGGCTGACCGGTCACAAGTGGTTCACCTCGGCGCCGATGTGCGACATCTTCCTGGTGCTGGCGCAGGCGCCGGGCGGGCTGTCCTGCTTCATGCTGCCCCGGGTCCTGCCCGACGGCACCCGCAACCGAATGTTCCTGCAGCGTCTCAAGGACAAGCTCGGCAACCACGCCAACGCGTCCAGTGAGGTCGAATACGACGGCGCGATCGCGTGGCTGGTGGGGGAGGAAGGGCGCGGCGTGCCCACCATCATCGAGATGGTCAACCTCACCCGGCTGGACTGCACGCTGGGCAGCGCCACCAGCATGCGCACCGGTCTGACCCGGGCGATCTACCACGCCCAGCACCGAAAGGCCTTCGGCGCCTATTTGATTGACCAACCACTGATGCGTAACGTGCTGGCCGACCTGGCCGTCGAGGCGGAGGCGGCCACCATGGTCGCGATGCGGATGGCCGGCGCGACCGACAGGGCCGTGCGCGGCGACCGGACCGAGGCGCTGCTGCGCCGCATCGGCCTGGCGGCCAGCAAGTACTGGGTGTGCAAGCGCTCCACGCCGCACGCCGCCGAGGCGCTGGAGTGCCTGGGCGGCAACGGCTATGTCGAAGACTCCGGCATGCCGCGGCTGTACCGGGAGGCGCCGCTGATGGGCATCTGGGAGGGCTCGGGCAACGTCAGCGCGCTGGACACGTTGCGCGCCATGGCAACCCGGCCGGAGTGCGTCGAGGTGCTGTTCGATGAGCTCGCCGACGGCGCGGGTCAGGACCCGCGCCTGGCCAACCACGTCGCGCGGCTGCGCGATCAGCTGGGCGACCTGGAGACCATCCAGTACCGCGCCCGCAAGGTGGCCGAGGACATCTGCCTGGCGCTACAGGGCTCGCTGCTGGTGCGCCACGGCCACCCGGCCGTCGCCGAGGCCTTCCTGACCACCCGCCTCGACCGGCAGTGGGGCGGTGCGTTCGGCACCATGCCGGACGGGCTCGACCTCGCACCGATCCTGGAGCGGGCGCTGGTCAAGGGCTGAGCCACAAATGACCTGCGCCGGCGACGATGTAGAGCGAAGCGATGAGGTGGGGGCACCTCCCGCTTGCGAGGGAGAGTGGCGCCATTGACTCACGCGATCAGGCCGGTCGACTTCGATAACCTCAAAACGATGACCTACGAGGTCACCGATCGGGTTGCGCGCATCACGTTCAACCGGCCGGACAAGGGCAATGCGATCGTCGCGGACACCCCGCTGGAACTCTCGGCCTTGGTGGAGCGCGCCGACCTCGACCCGAACGTGCACGTCATCCTGGTGTCCGGTCGCGGCGAGGGCTTCTGCGCGGGCTTCGACCTGAGTGCCTACGCCGATCGCACCGGCTCGGCCGGCGGCACCGGCGCATACCAGGGCACCGTGCTGGACGGAAAGACCCAGGCGGTCAACCATCTGGCCGATCAGCCCTGGGATCCGATGATCGACTATCAGATGATGAGTCGCTTCGTGCGGGGCTTCTCCAGCCTCATGCACGCCGACAAGCCGACGGTGGTGAAGATCCACGGCTATTGCGTGGCCGGTGGCACCGACATCGCGCTGCACGCCGACCAGGTCATCGCCGCGGCCGACGCCAAGATCGGCTACCCGCCGACCCGCGTGTGGGGCGTGCCGGCGGCGGGGCTGTGGGCACACCGGCTGGGCGATCAGCGCGCGAAAAGGCTGTTGTTCACCGGTGATTGCATCACCGGTGCGCAGGCCGCCGAGTGGGGATGGGCGGTCGAGGCGCCGGATCCGGCGGACTTGGACGAGCGCACCGAGCGGCTGGTGCAAAGGATCGCCGCGGTGCCGGTCAACCAGCTGATCATGATCAAGCTCGCGCTGAATTCCGCTCTGCTGCAACAGGGTGTGGCAACCAGCCGGATGGTCAGCACGGTGTTCGACGGCGTCGCCCGGCATACTCCCGAGGGGCACGCCTTCGTCGCGGACGCCGTCGAGCACGGGTTCCGCGAGGCGGTGCGGCACCGCGACGAACCGTTCGGCGACCACGGGCGCCGCGCCTCCGGGGTGTAGCCATGCCGGACATGACGGCGCGGTCGGTGGTGCTCAGCGTGCTGCTCGGCGCCCACCCCGCGCACGCCCGGGCCAGCGAATTGGTCAGACTCACTTCGGATTTCGGCATCAAGGAGTCGACGCTGCGGGTGGCGCTGACCCGCATGGTCGGTGCCGGCGACCTGATCCGCTCCGCCGACGGCTACCGGCTCTCCGATCGCCTGCTGGCCCGTCAGAAGCGCCAGGACGATGCCATCGACCCGCGGGCACACCCCTGGAGCGGCGAGTGGGTCACGCTGATCGTGACCAGCGTCGGAAACGACGCGCGCACCCGCGCGGCACTGCGAACCACGTTGCACGACAAGCGCTTCGGCGAGCTTCGCGAAGGGGTGTGGATGCGGCCCGACAACATCGAGGCGGAGCCCGGCCCCGAGATCACCGCCCAGGCGAGGGTGCTGCGGGCGCGCGACGACGACCCCGCCGAGCTGGCCGCGCAGCTGTGGGACCTGCCCGGCTGGGCCCAGACCGGCCATCGGCTGCTCGACGAGATGGCCGCCGCACCAGACATCCCCGGCCGTTTTCTGGTGGCCGCGGCGACGGTGCGCCACCTGCTCACCGACCCGGTGCTGCCCGACGAGCTGCTGCCGGCCGACTGGCCCGGCGCCCGGCTGCGGGTGGCCTACCACGACTTCGCCGCCGAACTGCTGCGGCGGCGCGAACCACTATGTGCGGAGGCGACATGAGCGAACCGGTGCGGATCGAGCGCAACGGCCCGGTGACCACGGTGATCATCGACCGTCCGGCGGCCCGCAACGCGGTCAACGGCCCGACGGCCGCCGCGCTGTATTCGGCGTTCGAAGAATTCGACCGCGACGACACCGCGTCGGTGGCGGTGCTGTGGGGCGACAACGGAACCTTTTGCGCCGGAGCCGATTTGAAGGCCTTCGGCACACCCGAGGCAAACGCCGTGCACCGCACCGGCCCGGGCCCGATGGGCCCGACGCGGATGGTGCTGTCCAAGCCCGTCATCGCCGCGGTCAGCGGCTACGCCGTCGCCGGCGGACTGGAACTGGCCATCTGGTGTGACCTGAGGGTGGCCGAGGAGGACGCCGTGTTCGGCGTGTTCTGCCGGCGCTGGGGCGTCCCCCTGATCGACGGGGGCACCGTCCGGCTGCCCCGGCTGATCGGGCACAGCCGCGCGATGGACATGATTCTGACCGGCCGCGCGGTGGCCGCCGACGAAGCCCTGGCCATCGGACTGGCGAATCGGGTTGTGCCCAAGGGCCAGTCACGCCAGGCCGCCGAGGAGCTGGCGGCGCAGCTCGCGGCGCTGCCGCAGCAGTGCCTGCGCTCGGACCGGCTGTCGGCGCTACACCAGTGGGGCGCAACCGAATCCGACGCGATCGACTTCGAATTCGCCAGCATCTCGCGGGTGGCCGCGGAA
Source organism: Mycobacterium sp. MUNTM1 (assembly GCF_054660795.1). Taxonomy (NCBI): domain Bacteria; kingdom Bacillati; phylum Actinomycetota; class Actinomycetes; order Mycobacteriales; family Mycobacteriaceae; genus Mycobacterium; species Mycobacterium sp. MUNTM1. The sequence continues at coordinate 67,835 of NZ_BAAGDE010000011.1, read as the reverse complement.
GCGAACGAAGGCGCGGGGCGCTTCGCGGCGGGCGCGGGACGGCACGGGGCGCCGGCCAGCTAGTCGGGTCGTCAGCTGCCCTTGTTGATCGTGTTGCTCTGGCCGATCTTGTCGACCTTGGGGTCCCCGTCCTTGTAGGTGATGGTGTTGTTCATCCCCAGCACGGTGATGCGGGTGTTCACCTTGTCGAAGGTGATCTTGTTGTTGGTGCCGCTGACCGTGGCCGTCTCGCAGGTGCCGGTGATGGTCAGGTTGTTGTCCGAGCCGCCCACGTTCAGCGACTTGCCGCTGGCGCAGTCTAGGGTGGCGGTCGTGCCCATCGATCCGTAGTTGATCGTGTTGCCGATCTCGATGGACGCGGTGGTGCTCGCCCCGCCCGATCCCGTCGTCGGCGCGGCGCCCGCACTCGTCGTCGCGCTGCTCTTCGTGGTGGTCGTCGAGGTCCCCGCCGGCGGGTTGGCCGTCGAACTGCAGCCGGCCAGCACCAGGGCCGCGGCGGCCGGTGTCACGGCGAGCGCGGCCAGGCGCAGCGAGCGGTCACGGTTGTAGGCGCGCATGGTTTCTCGATTCCCCTCTGTCGGATGTTGTTGCGGTGCCGGGGTTTAGCCCGGCACCTGCTGGAGCCGGTTCGTCATGCCCAGTTCGCGGCCACGGTCCCACAGGGCGGGCTGACCGCTCTTGTAGAACACCGTTTCGTTGTAGCCGTACACGGTGATGTCGTGCGACACCGAGTCGGCGATGACGGTGTTCGACGAGCCCATCACCGTCACGGCGTAGCAGTTGCCGAGCGCGGTGACCGTGATGCCGCTGCCATTGACCATCAGGGTGGCGTCGTTGCAGTCGACCGTCTGCTCGATGTCCTCCCCGATGACGTGGGTGTCGCCGTTCTTGGCCTGCGCGACCCCCGGTAGCGCGATGACGGCGATGGCACAGGTGGCCAATGACCCGGCGACAGTCGTCCATTTCACTGCGGGCCCCCTTTGGACGGGTCGGCTGCTCGAAACCAGGCAAGCATGACATTACGTGCATTTGCCCGCCCGATGGCAGACTTTATTTTCCTTTGCCGGGCGCTCATCTCGCCTCCGGGGAGATTAATCTCTGAACGGGCGTCAACTAGAGTCATTAGTTAACCGCAACCCGTTCACGCAATCGAAGGGCGACCGCCATGGCAGCTCCACCGGATCCGCCGCCGGCGGCCGGGCGCCAGCGTGCGGGGCGGCCCGCCTCCCGTCCGGCCAAGCTGAGCCGGGACGGGATCATCGACGGCGCCCTGACGTTCCTGGACCGCGAGGGCTGGGACGCGCTGACCATCAACGCGCTGGCGATGCAGTTGGGCACCAAGGGCCCGTCGCTGTACAACCACGTCGACAGCCTGGAAGACCTGCGGCGCGCGGTGCGGATCCGCGTCATCGACGACATCATCACGATGCTCAACCGGGTGGGCGAGGGCCGCGCCCGCGACGACGCGGTGCTGGTGATGGCCGGGGCCTACCGTAGCTACGCCCACCACCACCCGGGCCGCTACTCGGCCTTCACCCGGATGCCGTTCGGCGGTGACGATCCCGAGTACACCGCCGCCACCCGCGGCGCGGCCGCCCCGGTGATCGCGGTGCTGTCCTCCTACGGCCTGGATGGCGAGGCGGCCTTCCACGCGTCGCTGGAGTTCTGGTCCGCGCTGCACGGCTTTGTTTTGCTGGAGATGACGGGCGTGATGGACGAGATCGACACCGACGCGCTGTTCTCCGACATGGTGCTGCGGCTGGCGGCCGGCCTGGAAAGGCGCACCGCCGCCGATGGCGCCCGCTACTAGCCCGATGGCGACGCCGTCGCTTTGACCTGCGAGACCGGCGGCGGGTATTGTGGTCCCTCGTGCCTGGCGGCTTACGGCGCCTAACCGTAAGGGAGTGGATGCCGGGCGAATTCGCGTGTCCACGGAGCATCGGACCAAGTCCGGTGCGCAGCGCATGCGACACACCCGGACGCGGGGTGATGCGGCCGGACATAACTGCAGTACACAGACTTGAAAACGCTCGAAGTATGCCGAACACGAACACAGAAAGCCGGTAGATGCCAACCATTCAGCAGCTGGTCCGCAAGGGCCGCCGCGACAAGGTCGCCAAGGTCAAGACCGCGGCCCTGAAGGGCAGCCCGCAGCGCCGTGGCGTATGCACCCGCGTGTACACCACCACCCCGAAGAAGCCGAACTCGGCGCTTCGGAAGGTCGCCCGCGTGAAGCTGACCAGCCAGGTTGAGGTCACGGCCTACATCCCCGGCGAGGGCCACAACCTGCAGGAGCACTCGATGGTGCTGGTGCGCGGTGGTCGTGTGAAGGACCTGCCCGGTGTTCGGTACAAGATCATCCGCGGTTCGCTCGACACCCAGGGTGTCAAGAACCGCAAGCAGGCTCGCAGCCGTTACGGCGCCAAGAAGGAGAAGAGCTGATGCCGCGCAAGGGGCCCGCGCCGAAGCGTCCGTTGGTCAATGACCCGGTCTACGGGTCGCAGCTGGTGACGCAGCTGGTGAACAAGGTTCTGCTGGACGGGAAGAAATCGCTGGCCGAACGCATTGTTTATGGAGCGCTCGAGAACGCCCGGGAAAAGACAGGTACCGACCCGGTGATCACGCTCAAGCGCGCAATGGACAACGTGAAGCCCTCCCTCGAGGTGCGCAGCCGCCGCGTCGGTGGCGCTACGTACCAGGTCCCCGTCGAGGTGCGTCCGGATCGCTCCGTGACGCTGGCACTGCGTTGGTTGGTCAGCTTCTCCAAGCAACGTCGCGAGAAGACCATGGTCGAGCGGCTGGCCAACGAGATCCTGGATGCCAGCAATGGCCTCGGCGCCGCCGTCAAGCGGCGAGAGGACACCCACAAGATGGCCGAGGCCAACCGCGCCTTCGCGCACTATCGCTGGTAGGGGCTCCAACCGCGTCAAGGCAGGGTGGCCGGGCGCAAGCGACAGCGAATAACCAAGCAATCGAAAGAGTGGGAAGACTTCTGTGGCACAGAAGGACGTGCTGACCGACCTCACCAAGGTCCGCAACATCGGCATCATGGCGCACATCGACGCCGGCAAGACGACGACGACCGAGCGCATCCTCTACTACACCGGTATCAGCTACAAGATCGGTGAGGTGCACGACGGCGCCGCCACCATGGACTGGATGGAGCAGGAGCAGGAGCGGGGGATCACCATTACCTCCGCGGCCACCACCTGCTTCTGGAAAGACAACCAGATCAACATCATCGACACCCCCGGGCACGTCGACTTCACCGTCGAGGTGGAGCGCAGCCTGCGCGTGCTCGACGGTGCCGTGGCCGTCTTCGACGGCAAGGAAGGTGTCGAGCCGCAGTCCGAGCAGGTCTGGCGGCAGGCCGACAAGTACGACGTCCCGCGCATCTGCTTCGTCAACAAGATGGACAAGATCGGCGCCGACTTCTACTTCTCGGTGAAGACCATGGAGGAGCGCCTGGGCGCCAACGCCATCCCGATTCAGCTGCCCGTCGGCTCCGAGGGTGACTTCGAGGGCATCGTCGACCTGGTCGAGATGAACGCCAAGGTGTGGCGCGGCGAGACGAAGCTGGGCGAGACCTACGACACCATCGAGATCCCGGCCGAGCTGGCCGAGAAGGCCGAGGAGTACCGCACCAAGCTGCTCGAGGCCGTCGCCGAGACCGACGAGGCGCTGCTGGACAAGTACCTCGGCGGCGAGGAGCTCACGGTCTCCGAGATCAAGGCCGCCATCCGCAAGCTGACCATCAGCTCGGAGGCCTACCCGGTGCTGTGCGGCAGCGCCTTCAAGAACAAGGGCGTGCAGCCGATGCTGGACGCGGTCATCGACTACCTGCCCTCGCCGCTGGACGTGCCCCCGGCTGTCGGCCACCTGCCGGGCAAGGAAGACGAAGAGGTCACCCGCAACCCGTCGACCGACGAGCCGTTCTCCGCGCTCGCGTTCAAGGTCGCGACGCACCCGTTCTTCGGCAAGCTGACCTACGTCCGGGTGTACTCGGGCAAGGTCGATTCCGGCAGCCAGGTCATCAACGCCACCAAGGGCAAGAAGGAGCGGCTGGGCAAGCTGTTCCAGATGCACTCCAACAAGGAGAACCCGGTGGAGACCGCGTCGGCCGGCCACATCTACGCGGTGATCGGGCTCAAGGACACCACCACCGGTGACACCCTGAGCGACCCGAACCAGCAGATCGTGCTGGAGTCGATGACGTTCCCCGATCCGGTCATCGAGGTGGCCATCGAGCCCAAGACGAAGAGCGACCAGGAGAAGCTGTCGCTGTCGATCCAGAAGCTCGCCGAGGAAGACCCGACCTTCAAGGTGCACTTGGACCAGGAGACCGGCCAGACCGTGATCGGCGGCATGGGCGAGTTGCACCTGGACATCCTGGTTGACCGCATGCGCCGCGAGTTCAAGGTCGAGGCCAACGTCGGTAAGCCGCAGGTGGCCTACAAGGAGACCATCAGGCGGGCCGTGCAGAACGTCGAGTTCACCCACAAGAAGCAGACGGGTGGTTCCGGCCAGTTCGCGAAGGTCATCATCAACCTCGAGCCGTTCACCGGCGAGGACGGTGCCACCTACGAATTCGAGAACAAGGTCACCGGTGGTCGCATCCCGCGTGAGTACATCCCGTCGGTGGATGCCGGTGCACAGGACGCCATGCAGTACGGCGTGCTGGCCGGCTACCCGCTGGTGAACATGAAGGTCACCCTGCTCGACGGGGCTTTCCACGAGGTCGACTCGTCGGAAATGGCCTTCAAGATCGCCGGTTCCCAGGTGCTGAAAAAGGCTGCGCAGCAAGCCCAGCCGGTGATCCTGGAACCGATCATGGCCGTCGAGGTCACCACGCCCGAGGACTACATGGGCGACGTGATCGGCGACCTGAACTCCCGCCGTGGCCAGATCCAGGCCATGGAGGAGCGGAGCGGCGCGCGCGTGGTCAAGGCGCATGTGCCGCTGTCGGAGATGTTCGGCTACGTCGGCGACCTGCGGTCCAAGACCCAAGGCCGGGCGAACTACTCCATGGTCTTCGACTCGTACGCCGAAGTGCCGGCGAACGTGTCAAAGGAGATCATCGCGAAGGCGACGGGCCAGTAACGGCCAGCGGAGTAATCTTGCCGGGTCAATGCCTTGGGCGCGGCACAACTGAAAACACCAACACTGCTTTAACAAGCACCAACTAGTCCAGGAGGACACAGAAGTGGCGAAGGCGAAGTTCGAGCGGACGAAGCCGCACGTCAACATCGGGACCATTGGTCACGTTGACCACGGCAAGACCACGCTGACCGCGGCTATCACCAAGGTTCTGCACGACAAGTACCCCAACCTGAACGAGTCCCGCGCGTTCGACCAGATCGACAACGCGCCTGAGGAGCGTCAGCGCGGTATCACGATCAACATCTCCCACGTGGAGTACCAGACCGAGAAGCGTCACTACGCCCACGTCGACGCCCCGGGCCACGCCGACTACATCAAGAACATGATCACCGGCGCGGCCCAGATGGACGGCGCGATCCTGGTGGTCGCCGCCACCGACGGCCCGATGCCGCAGACCCGTGAGCACGTGCTGCTGGCCCGTCAGGTCGGCGTGCCCTACATCCTGGTCGCGCTGAACAAGGCCGACATGGTCGACGACGAGGAGCTGCTCGAGCTCGTCGAGATGGAGGTCCGCGAACTGCTGGCCGCCCAGGAGTTCGACGAGGACGCCCCGGTCGTGCGGGTGTCGGCGCTCAAGGCGCTCGAGGGCGACGCCAAGTGGGTCGAGTCCGTCGAGCAGCTGATGGAGGCCGTCGACGAGTCGATCCCGGACCCGGTCCGCGAGACGGAGAAGCCGTTCCTGATGCCCGTCGAGGACGTCTTCACCATCACCGGTCGTGGCACCGTGGTCACCGGTCGTGTCGAGCGCGGCATCATCAACGTCAACGAAGAGGTCGAGATCGTCGGCATCAAGCCGACCAGCACCAAGACCACCGTCACCGGCGTGGAGATGTTCCGCAAGCTGCTCGACCAGGGTCAGGCCGGCGACAACGTCGGGCTGCTGCTGCGTGGTATCAAGCGTGAGGACGTCGAGCGTGGTCAGGTCGTGACCAAGCCCGGCACCACCACCCCGCACACCGAGTTCGAGGGCCAGGTCTACATCCTGTCCAAGGACGAGGGCGGCCGGCACACGCCGTTCTTCAACAACTACCGGCCGCAGTTCTACTTCCGCACCACCGACGTGACCGGTGTGGTGACGCTGCCGGAGGGCACCGAAATGGTGATGCCCGGTGACAACACCAACATCTCGGTGAAGCTGATCCAGCCCGTTGCCATGGACGACGGTCTGCGGTTCGCGATCCGTGAGGGTGGCCGCACCGTCGGCGCCGGCCGGGTCGTCAAGATCATCAAGTAGTTTCGAACCACCGCAAAGCCCGGATTGCCGACTCGGCAGTCCGGGCTTTGTGCGTTGCGGCGGTGTCGGCCCCGGCCGACGCTGGAGAAATCATGCGGCGGTGGCGCCGCCTGGTTTAGGATTTGCTCATAAATTCGGTGACCGTAGCGTTGCGGGGAGGTGCCGATGTCGTTCGTTCAGGCGACGCCCGAATTCGTCGCGGCCGCGGCGGGGGACTTGGCCAGGATCGGGTCGACGATCAGCTCTGCCAACACCGCCGCGATGGGTCCGACATCGGGCGTGCTGGCGCCCGGCGCCGACGAGGTGTCGGCGAGCATCGCCGCGCTCTTCGACGCGCATTCCCAGGTCTATCAGGCGCTCAGCGCCCAGGCGGCCGCCTTCCACAGCCAGTTCGTCCAGCTGATGAACGGCGGTGCGGCGCAGTATGCCTTCGCCGAGGCCGCCAACACCTCGCCGCTGCAGACCGCGGCGGGCCCGGCGTCGGTGGCCGCGCAGGTGCCGGCGGTGAGCGCCGGTGCCGTAGGGACGTCCGCGCCGACCGCGCCCGCGGGACCGCTGGCGGCGGCGGTGGCGCCGGCCGCGGCCGCGGTGGCGCCCGCACCGGCCGGCACCCCGCTGGCGGCGGCTCCGGCGGGGTCGGCGACGCTGGCCTCGGCCACCACGCCCGCCGGCGCGGCGCGGGTGGTGACGCCGGCCTATGCTGCGGCCGGCTCGCCCGCCCCCGTGCAGCCGGCGGCCTCGGTCGCGACGCCGGCCGGGACCCCCGCCGCGCCGATGCAGACCGCGGTGCCGCCGCAGGCCTCGCCGGCCTCGACGATGCCGGTGTCGGCGGCGCGCACCGCCGCGCCCGCCCCGGCCGCCGCGCAGCCGGCACACCCTGCGCAACCGGCGGGCGCGCCGGTGAAGCGGGTGCCGATCGTGCCCACCGAGTCGGTGTAGGCGACCGGACGCGGTTTGCGCGTATCGCATTCGTCGCGACACCCTTAGCGCTAATCTGACACCGATTCCCCAGCAAGCCGAGGAGGGGCATGTGTTAGCGCGCTACCTGAAGGCACAGTTGGTCGTTTTGCTGTGCGGCGGCCTGGTCGGACCGATCTTTCTGGTCGTGTACTTCACCCTCGGGCTGGACAGCCTGCTGCAGTGGATGTTCTATGTTGGCCTGCTGATCACCGTCGCCGACGTGCTGATCGCGCTCGCCCTGGCGAACTACGGCGCGAAGTCGTCGGCCAAGGTGGCCGCGCTCGAGCAGAACGGGGTGCTGGCGCTCGCCCAGATCACCGGGATCACCGAGACGGGGACGTGGGTCAACAACCAGCAGGTCGTCAAGGTGCGCCTGCACATCGCCGGGCCCGGCCTCCTGCCCTTCGACAGCGAGGACCGGGTGATCGCCAGCGTCACGCGGCTCGGCAACCTCAACGCCCGCAAGGTGGTGGTGCTGGTCAACCCCACCACCAGCGAGTACCGAATCGACTGGGAGCGAAGCGCTTTGGTCAACGGCCTGGTTCCCGCGCAGTTCACGGTGGCCGAGGACAACAAAACCTACGACCTGAGCGGACAGGCCGGCCCGTTGATGGAGATCCTGCGGGTCCTCAAGGCCAACAACGTCGCGCTCAACCAGATGGTCGACATCCGGTCGAACCCGGCCCTACGCGCCCAGATCCAGGCGGTGGTGCGCCGCGCGGTCGACCAGCAGGCCCCGGCCGCGCAGCCGGCGCCGGCCGCGGCGCCCGCGGCCGCGGCGGTCGTCACACCGCCCGAACCGTCCATCGCCGCACGGTTGCAGGAACTGCAGGACCTGCACGCCAGCGGGGCGCTCACCGACGCCGAATACACCAACCGGCGCGCGGCGATCATCGCCGAGATCTGACGCCACGCCGGCTACGCCGGGTGAATTAGAACACGTTTCAGTTGCGCTGCTAGCCTGGCTTGGTCTATCGGCGGTCGAAGGGGTTAAACGTGGCTGGACAGGCCGGATCACTGCAGGGGCGGGTCGCGTTCATCACCGGGGCCGCCCGCGGGCAGGGGCGCTCGCACGCCGTGCGGCTGGCCCGCGAGGGCGCCGACATCATCGCGCTGGACATCTGCGCGCCGGCGTCGGCCAGCGTGACGTACACGCCGGCCACCCGCGAAGACCTCGACGAGACCAAGCGCCTGGTGGAGACCGAAGGCCGCAAGGTCCTGACCCGCGAGGTCGACGTCCGCGACGACGCCGCGCTGCGCGATCTGGTGGCCGACGGGATCGAGCAGTTCGGCCGGCTCGACATCGTGGTGGCCAACGCCGGAGTGCTGAGCTGGGGCCGTATCTGGGAGCTCACCGACGAGCAGTGGGACACCGTCATCGGCGTCAACCTGACCGGCACATGGCGCACGCTGCGCGCCACCGTGCCCGCGATGATCGAGGCGGGACACGGCGGGTCCATCGTCGTGGTCAGCTCGTCGGCGGGTATCAAGGCCACCCCGGGCAACGGCCACTATTCGGCCAGCAAGCACGGGCTCACGGCGCTGACCAACACGCTGGCGATCGAGCTCGGTGAATTCGGCATCCGGGTCAACTCCATCCACCCGTACTCGGTGGACACCCCGATGATCGAACCCGAGGCGATGATGGAGATCTTCGCCAAGCACCCCACCTTCGTGCACAGCTTTCCGCCAATGCCGGTGCAGCCCAACGGATTCATGGCGGCCGACGAAGTGGCCGACGTGGTGGCCTGGCTCGCCGGCGACGGTTCGGGCACCCTGACCGGCACCCAGATCCCCGTGGATAAGGGTGCCCTAAAGTACTGAGGCGCCATCGTGCTAAGAACTCCACGTGAGTAGTGACGCAAGCGCGACCAACGGAATCGTGATCGTCGGCGGCGGATTGGCCGCCGCCCGCACCGCCGAGCAGCTGCGGCGCTCGGAGTATTCCGGGCCCATCACGATCGTCAGCGACGAGGTGCACCTGCCCTACGACCGCCCGCCACTGTCCAAAGAGGTGCTGCGCAAGGAGGTCGACGACACCGCGCTCAAACCCCGCGAGTGGTACGACGAGAACGACATCACCCTACGACTCGGGTCGGCCGCGCGCAGCCTGGACACCGCGGCCCAGACGGTGACGCTGGACGACGGGACCACCCTGGGGTACGCCGAGCTCGTCATCGCCACCGGCCTGGTGCCCCGGCGCATCCCGGCGATTCCCGACCTCGAGGGCATCCGCGTGCTGCGGACCTTCGACGAAAGCATGGCGCTGCGCAAGCACGCCTCGGCGGCCCAGCGCGCCGTCGTCATCGGCGCCGGGTTCATCGGCTGCGAGGTGGCGGCCAGCCTGCGCAGCCTGGGCGTGGATGTGGTGCTGGTGGAGCCGCAGCCGACACCGCTGGCCGCGGTGCTCGGCGAGCAGATCGGCGAGCTGGTGGCCCGGCTGCACCGCGCCGAAGGGGTCGACGTCCGCCTCGGGGTCGGGGTGACGGAGGTGCGCGGCGACTCGCGCGTCGAGGCGGTGGTGCTGAGCGACGGCACCGAACTGCCGGCCGACATCGTGGTCGTCGGCATCGGCTCGCGCCCGGCCACCGAATGGCTCGAGGGCAGCGGGGTGCAGGTCGACAACGGCGTCATCTGCGACGAGGCCGGACGGACCAGCGCGCCGAATGTGTGGGCGCTCGGCGACGTCGCCTCGTGGCGTGACGCGACGGGACATCAAGGGCGCGTGGAACATTGGAGCAACGTCGCCGATCAGGCCCGTGCCGTCGTGCCCGCGATGCTGGGCCAGGATGTGCCGTCGGTGGTGGTCGTCCCGTACTTCTGGAGCGACCAGTACGACGTCAAGATCCAGTGCCTGGGCGAGCCGGAGGCCGACGACATCGTCCACGTCGTCGAGGACGACGGCCGCAAGTTCCTGGCCTACTACGAACGCGACGGCGCCCTGGTCGGGGTGGTCGGCGGCGGGATGCCCGGCAAGGTCATGAAGGCCCGCGCCAAGATCGCCGCGGCCGTGCCCATCGCCGAAATGCTGGGCTGAGCGGTATCTTTCGCTTCCGCGACTACCCGACGGCGGCCGCGTACCGGTCGCTGGGGATCTCGGTGTTGCGGATCACCGTGGCGAGCTGCTCCGCGATGCCCGGCGCGGCGACGATCGTCGACGCGGAGCTGTGGGTGTGCGGGTTGCCCTGCGCGTCGGTGAGCTGCGCTCCGGCCTCGCGGGCGATCAGCGTCCCCGCGGCGGTGTCCCACGGTTTGTTGGACATCATCACGCAGGCGTCCAGCGCTCCCTCGGCGACGAAGGCGAGGTCGAGCGTCGCCGCCCCGATCATCCGGATGCGCTCGACGCGGGGAACCAGCTCGGTGGTGAGCGCCAGCCGGTGCTCATTGAGCCGGCCGGCGTCGTGGCCGACGGCGTAGTCGCCGAGGGACACGATGGCGCCGCTGAGGCTGTCGGTGGCGCTGGCGGTGATCCGTTCCCCGTTGACGAACGCGCCTTTGCCTTCGATGGCGTGGTAGGTCTTGCCCAACAGGGGGGCGTGGGTGATGGCCACCACGGTGCGACCGGCGTGCAGCAGGGCCAGCGATACCGCGCACAGCGGCAGGCCGTGGGCGAAGTTGGACGTCCCGTCGATGGGATCAAGGACCCAGAGCCACTCGGATGTTTCGATCTCCGGCTGCTGCTCGGACTCTTCGGCCAGTAGCGCGATGTCGGGTGTGGTCTGGGCGAGGTAAGCGGCGATGTCGTGCTGGATGGCGAGGTCGACGTCGGTGACCGTGTCGCGGTCACCCTTGTGCTGCACCGAGCTCGGTTGCGATTTCTTGAGCGTCGTGGCGCCGATTTGTGTTGCCTGCCAGGCTATTTCGAATAATTCTTGCATTGTCTTCATGAGACAGCTCTGCCTCGCTTCCGGTGTTGGCGTGCGTTCGGCGTTTATCGAGCATAAGGGATCAGCGAATTCGCGTCGCGCGTGCCCCGGGCGAGCTCGGCAGAAGCGAAAGCATTTAGACGATCGAGGTTTTCGCTCGCATACCAGCTTCTTCCTGGGGGTTCGACGCGAATTGGGCATACGCCACAGCCCATTTCGATGGTGATACACCTCACTGGATGCACTTGGTTGGAATGTCCAATACGGGCAAAGGTGCCGCGTTGTAGCCGGTGTCACACAATTGCCGTCACCAGCAACGCCAAACACATTGTGCTGGAAGCTCGTAACTCCAAGCGGTGACGAATTTTGCTGTGCGGACAGGTCCCGGGGCGTTCGGTGCACCGCTTGCAGAGCTTCGCTACTGTCTGCAAGCGAGCGATGTTGCGGGACCGTGCACAACGCAGTGCGTTGGCTGAACCGCCCGGCCTGCTGGCCGCCGCTGAGTCATCGTTCTTTTCCCATATACCCATCAACTTGAGCAGGCAGGTGATTGGCACGTGACAGTGATCGATGAGATATACAGCTCGCCCAGCGCGATTCCGACCGTCGCTCTCAATGACGAGGCGAAGATGCCCGTACTTGGCCTGGGGGTGGCCAAGTTGTCCGATGAGGAAACGGAAAGCTCGGTACTCGCGGCGCTGGAGGCCGGCTGTCGCCTCATCGACACCGCCGCCTCCTACGGCAACGAGGAGGCCGTCGGCCGCGCGATCGCCGCGTCGGGCATTCCCCGCGAGGAGTTGTTCGTCGCCACCAAGCTGGGCACCTCGAAGCAGGGCTTTCACACCGCCCAGGAGTCGTGCAAGGCGAGTCTGGACCGGCTCGGGCTGGACTACCTCGACCTCTACCTGATCCACTGGCCGGCGCCGAAGCTGGGCAAGTACGTGGAGAGCTTCGAGGGCATGAAGGTGGCCCGCGACGAGGGGCACGTCCGCTCCATCGGCGTCTGCAACTTCACCGAGGAGCTGCTGGCCACGGTCATCGAGGAAACCGACGAGGTGCCCGCCGTGAACCAGGTCGAGTTGCACCCACGGCTCAACCAGGCCGAGCTGCGGCAGGCCCACCTCGAGCACGACGTGCAGACGCAGTCCTACAGCCCGCTGGGCGTCGGCAGGATGCTCGAGGACCCGGTGGTCACGTCGATCGCCGCCGAGTACGGCCGTACCCCCGCGCAGGTGCTGGTCCGGTGGAACCTGCAGTTGGACAACGTCGTTGTCTCGCGGTCGTCCAAGCCCGAGCGCGTCGCGCAGAACCTGGACGTGTTCGACTTCACCCTGGCTCCCGAGCACATGGAGGCGATCGAGGGATTGCATGACGGCACCCGCGTGCTGCACGATCCGATGACCTTCATGGGGACCTGAGCCAGTCCACCGGCGGGCCGTGCGGATGGCATTCGCCCAGCGTCTGCAGGGCGCCGTCCGGCCAGCCGCGGGCGCGCACCACGAACCGGATCGGTGCGCCCGGGCCGTCGCGCGCGGGCTCCATCGTGAGGTGGACGAACGGCTTGCGGGCATCCGCCCGGGCGGCCACCGCCTCCACGTGGGCGCGCACCGCGGCGCGCTCGTCGGTGGACAGGTACTGCCAGGTGATTGAGTGCCACAACACGGTCAGCGCGCCGTCGGCCAGCGTCAGGCCGGCGACCGCGTCGGCCGCGGTCCGGCGCTCGAGTGCCGCCGGCACCCGGCGGGCGACCTCGATGGCGCCGCGCAGCCGCTCCAGCCGGGCGGCCTGGTCGGGCCAGACGTAGCTCAGCACGGTCAGTTCGCCGTCGGCGGCGCCGACGTCGATGGGCGCGATGTCGTACCCGTGCCGTGCGACGATCCGCAATTCGCGCCTGGGCGGCAGCTCGCCGCGCCACGCGTCGTCGATGATCACCGGTGAGTCCGCCGGCCCCCACCGGCCACCGGCGAAGCCGTAGCGGTAGTGGTCGGCGCGCAGGTTCAGCCCCGCACTCGACCCAATCTCGAAAAGCCGTATAGGCAAGCCGAATTCGTGGTTGATGTGCAGGAGGCCGCCGATCAGGGCGGCCGATCGGCCCACCTCGTTGGTTTGCGGTGGCCGGCTCAGCGCCGCGCGCGGCGCGTCGACGTGACCGGCGGCGGTGTCCAGGATCTCCGGCCAGGCGGGTCCGGCGTCCCACGCGCCGCCGGTGCTGGGGTAGAAGCGGCGCAACCGCGGCGCCCGGCCGTCGAGCACCAACCGGTGCAGCCCCCCGAGCAACCGCAGCGGCACCGCGTCGCGCGACGGGGCGTCCGCGTGCCCGGCCAAGACGTCGGCGAAGACGCCGCCGGCTTCGACGTCGTTGGCGACCAGTTCGAACAGCTCCCCATACATCGGCGAGCCCGACGAGGCGCAGAACCTGCCCTGTGACCGCAGGGTGTGCACCAGGTGCTCGGCCGTCACCCGCCCAGCCCGTCCAGGCCGGCGCCCACCACGTCGAAGGCGTTGCCCAGGGCGACCGGCAGCGGGACGGATTCATCGCTGAGCCAGTGCTCGTAGGCCGACAAGGCCACCCCGAGCATCGTCCAGGCGACGGTCTGGGGCAACAGATCCGCGGTCTTGCAGTTCAGGCGGTGGGCGACGAACCCGGCGATCACCTCACGCCAGCCGGCGTACATCGTCATCGAATACGCTTGCAGCTCAGCGGTTTGCAGGATCACTCGCATGCGCTGGCGGTGCCGGGCGGTCTCGGATTCGTCAAAGGTGTTGAACGCCAACAGTGCAGCGCGCAGCGCATCACCGAGGCGCACGTCGGCCTCGACGTTGTCGAGCAGATCGCGCAGGTGGGCAAGGTGATTGTCGAAGTCACCCCAGGGGATGGCGTTCTTGGACGCGTAATAGCGGAACAGGGTCCGGCGGGAGATGCCGGCGGCCTGGGCGACGTCGTCGACGCTCACGTCGGCGAAACCGCGGGCCGTGAACATGTCGATGGCGACGTCGGTGATGTGGTGCGGGGTGGTCGAGCGGCGCCTGCCCACCCGCGGCTGCGGCATCATCGGACCCCGCCCTTCCTTTTCGGCACTCGATGCCATATTCTGGCGGCGAGTGTGACTCAGACCCCATCGTTGTCAAGACCGGACGAAAGGCAAGGCCCCGTGGACCACGAGACCGAAACTGACCCCCAACTCGTCACCGAGACCCTGGTCGAAGAGGTGTCCATCGACGGCATGTGCGGGGTCTACTGACCGTGCCCGCGCCCGCGCAGGATCGGACGGCGGCGTCGTTCGATCCTGATCGCGGCTGGCGATTGCACCCGCAGGTGGCGGTTCGGCCGGAACCGTTCGGCGCGCTGCTCTACCACTTCGGTACCCGCAAGCTGTCGTTTCTGAAGAACCGCACCATCCTCACGGTGGTGCAGTCGCTCGCCGACCATTCCGACATCCGGTCCGCCTGCCGCGCGGCCGGCGTGGACGACGCCGCGCAGGCGCCATACCTGCATGCGCTGGGTGTGCTCGTCGAGTCCAACATGCTGGTGCCCCGGAAGGACCATCAATGACAACAGCGGCCCCTGTACCCCGGCTGATCGAGCAGTTCGAGCACGGCCTCGACGCGCCCATCTGCCTCACCTGGGAGCTGACGTACGCCTGCAACCTGGCCTGCGTGCACTGCCTGTCGTCGTCGGGCAAGCGGGATCCGCGCGAGCTGTCCACGCGTCAATGCATGGACATCATCGATGAGCTGGAACGCATGCAGGTGTTCTACGTCAACATCGGTGGCGGGGAACCCACTGTGCGCCCGGACTTTTGGGAACTGGTCGACTACGCCACCGAGCACCACGTCGGCGTGAAGTTCTCCACCAACGGCGTCCGCATCACTCCCGAGATCGCCGCGCGGCTGGCGGCCAGCGACTACGTCGACGTCCAGATCTCGCTGGACGGCGCCACCGCCGAGGTCAACGACGCCGTCCGCGGACCCGGTTCGTTCGACATGGCGGTGCGTGCCCTGGAGAATCTGGCCGCGGCCGGATTCAAAGACGCCAAGATCTCCGTGGTGGTCACCCGGCACAACGTCGACCAGCTCGACGAATTCGCCGCGCTGGCAAGCCGTTACGGCGCCACGCTGCGGATCACCCGGCTTCGCCCGTCCGGACGCGGCGCCGACGTGTGGGAAGAGCTGCACCCCACCGCCGACCAGCAGGTCCAGCTGTATGACTGGCTGGTCGCCAAGGGCGAACGGGTGCTCACCGGCGACTCCTTCTTCCACCTGGCCCCGCTCGGCCAATCCGGCGCACTGGCCGGTCTGAACATGTGCGGCGCCGGCCGCGTGGTGTGTCTGATCGACCCGGTCGGCGACGTGTACGCCTGCCCGTTCGCCATCCATGACCGCTTCCTGGCCGGAAACGTGCTGACTGATACCGGTTTTGGGGCTGGGTTCTCCAACGTCTGGAAGAACGCCCCGCTGTTCCGCGAGCTGCGCGAGCCGCAGTCGGCGGGCGCGTGCGGCAGCTGCGGTCACTACGACAGCTGCCGGGGCGGATGCATGGCCGCCAAATTCTTCACCGGCCTGCCGCTGGACGGGCCGGATCCCGAATGCGTGCAGGGCCACAGCGCGACGGCGCTGGCGCACGACCGCGAGACGCCGCGCCCGCGGGCCGATCATTCCCGCGGCAAGCGGATCCGCCAGCCGGTGCCGCTGACCCTGTCGCTGCGGCCGCCCACGGTCACGCCGGAGGCGCCGCCGGCACGCATGTGTAACGAAAGCCCGGTGTGACGATGGCCGACGCATGGTTTGAGACCGTCGCCATCGCGCAGCAACGCGCCAAGCGCCGGCTGCCGAAATCGGCTTACTCGTCGCTGATTTCGGCCAGCGAAAAGGGAATCACGGTCTCCGACAACGTAACAGCGTTCGGCGAACTCGGATTCGCGCCGCATGTCATCGGCGCGCAGGAAAAGCGCGACTTGTCGACCAACGTTATGGGACAAGAGATTTCGCTGCCGGTGCTGATCTCGCCGACCGGCGTGCAGGCGGTGCACCCCGAGGGTGAGGTCGCCGTGGCGCGGGCCGCGGCCGCCCGCGGCACCGCCATGGGGCTGTCCTCGTTCGCCAGCAAGCCGATCGAAGAGGTCATCGCGGCCAACCCCAAGCTGTTCTTTCAGGTGTACTGGCTGGGTGACCGCGACGCGATCGCGGCCCGGGTCGAGCGCGCCCGCGCGGCCGGGGCGGTCGGGCTGATCGTCACCACCGACTGGAGCTTCTCGCACGGCCGGGACTGGGGCAGCCCGTCGATCCCGGAGAAGATGGACCTCAAGACCATCGTCAAGATGAGCCCGGAGGTCGTCACCAAGCCGCGGTGGTTCCTGCAGTGGGCGAAGACCATGCGGCCGCCGGAGCTGCGCGTGCCCAACCAGGGCCGTCGCGGCGAGCCCGGGCCGCCGTTCTTCCAGGCGTACGGGGAGTGGATGGGCACGCCGCCGCCGACCTGGGAGGACATCGCCTGGCTCCGCGAGCTGTGGGGCGGGCCGTTCATGCTCAAGGGCGTGATGCGCGTCGACGACGCCAAAAAGGCGGTGGACGCCGGGGTTTCGGCCATCTCGGTGTCGAACCACGGCGGTAACAACCTGGATGGCACGCCGGCCTCGATCCGGGCCCTGCCCGCAGTGGCCGCGGCCGTCGGCGATCAGATCGAGGTGCTCCTGGACGGGGGCGTACGGCGCGGAAGCGACGTCGTCAAGGCCGTGGCGCTGGGAGCGCGCGCGGTGATGATCGGCCGGGCCTACCTGTGGGGGCTGGCCGCCGCCGGCCAACCGGGCGTGGAGAACGTGCTCGACATTCTGCGCGGCGGCATCGACTCGGCGCTGATGGGTCTCGGGCTCTCCTCGGTTCAGGACCTCGGACCGGAGCATATTCTGGTGCCGCCCGGATTCACCCGGGCGCTGGGCGTGCCCTCGGGTGGCGCGTAGCAAAAGCCCGAGTATTCAGGGCGGACATCTCCGATTAAGTGACGTTTGCGCAAACCGTGAGACGGGCGGGGTACCCGTGACGGACGAGCCCACAATTCGAACGTCGAGTGAACGACCCAGAAAAAAACTTTTTTTCAAGCTTCAACAATTGGTGCACGCCAGGTGAATTCGTCCTACCATCACCGAGTGTCCGTACTCGGCGAATTGGGAACCGCGACGTCGAGCCAGCTATCAAGCACGTCGGCGTCGGTAATGGTTCCGCTGGGGTCGACCGAACAACACGGTCCGCACCTGCCGCTGGACACCGACACCCGGATCGCGACGGCGGTCGCCGGTGACGCTCGGGCGCGCCTCGGGCGCGACTGGCTGGTGGCGCCGGCCATCGCCTACGGCGCCAGCGGTGAGCACCAGAGTTTCACCGGAACGATCTCGCTGGGCACC
This sequence comes from Mycobacterium sp. MUNTM1, assembly GCF_054660795.1. NCBI lineage: Bacteria > Bacillati > Actinomycetota > Actinomycetes > Mycobacteriales > Mycobacteriaceae > Mycobacterium > Mycobacterium sp. MUNTM1. The sequence goes on along the minus strand of NZ_BAAGDE010000011.1, from coordinate 50,217 downwards.
GAGGCGCTGACGCTGCTGCTGGTCGAGTACGGCAGGTCAGCGGCCGGCTGGGCCCGGCGCCTGGTCTTCGTCAACGGCCACGGCGGCAACGTCGAGGCGCTGAGCAGCGCGGTGGCCCTGTTGCGCACCGAGGGCCGCGACGTCGGCTGGTGCCCCTGCCTGAGCACCGGCGGCGACGCCCACGCCGGCCATACCGAAACCTCGGTGTTGCTGCACATCTCGCCGGGCGTGGTGCGGACCGGGCAGTCGGTGGCCGGCAACACCGCGCCCCTGCCCGAGTTGCTCGGGTCGATGCGCCGTGGGGGAGTCGCGGCGGTCAGCCCGGTCGGGGTGCTGGGCGACCCGACCACCGCCACCGCCGCCGAGGGCAAGCGGATCTTCGCCGAGATGGTCGAGGGCTGTGTCCGCCGGGTTTCCCGGTGGCGGCCCGGGACCGACGGGATGCTGACATGAGCGCGCACCGGCTGCCGGACGGGTTCGCCGTCCAGGTCGACCGCCGCGTGCGGGTGCTCGGCGACGGCTCGGCGCTGCTGGGCGGTTCGCCGACCCGGCTGCTGAAGTTGGCGCCGGCCGCCCAGGACATGCTCTCGGATGGGCGGCTGAAGGTGCGTGACGAGCTCAGCGCCCAACTCGCCCGCACCCTGCTGGACGCCACGGTGGCCCACCCCCGGCCCGCGGGCGGCCCGTCGCACCATGACGTCACGGTGGTAATTCCGGTGCGGGACAACCTTTCTGGCGTGCGACGCTTGGTGAGCTCGCTGCGCGGCCTGCGCGTCGTCGTGGTGGACGACGGCTCGTTCCCCCCGATCGAGCCGGAAGACTTCGTCGGCGCGCACTGCGACATCGAGGTGCTGCGCCACCACCGCAGCAAGGGCCCGGCGGCGGCCCGCAACACCGGGCTGGGGGCCTGCCGGACGGACTTCGTCGCCTTCCTGGACTCCGACGTCGCACCGCGCCGGGGCTGGTTGGAGGCGTTGCTGGGTCACTTCTGCGACCCCACGGTCGGCCTGGTCGCGCCCCGCATCGTCGGCCTGTCACACAGTGAGAACGTGGTGGCCCGCTACGAGGCGGTGCACTCCTCGCTCGACCTCGGCGAGCGCGAGGCGCCGGTGCTGCCGCACAGCACGGTGTCCTACGTGCCCAGCGCAGCGATCATCTGCCGGTGCTCGGCGATCCGGGAGGTCGGCGGGTTCGACGAGACCCTGCAGTCCGGCGAGGACGTCGACCTGTGCTGGCGGCTTATCGAGTCGGGCACCCGGCTGCGCTACGAGCCGATCGCGCTGGTCGCCCACGACCACCGCACCGAATTGCGTGATTGGCTTGCGCGCAAAGCCTTTTACGGCGGTTCGGCGGCTCCGCTGTCGGTGCGCCACCCGGACAAGACGGCGCCGGTGGTGATCTCCGGCTGGGCGCTGATGACGTGGATCCTGATGGCGTTCGGGTCCACGCTGTCGCGGCTGGCGTCGGTCGTCCTGGCCGTGCTGACCGGTCACCGGATCGCCCGGGCGATGCGAACCGCCGAGACGTCGATGAGCGATGTCGCGATGATCGCCGGTCGCGGCCTGTGGTCGGCGGCGCTGCAGCTGGCGTCGGCGCTGTGCCGGCACTACTGGCCGCTGGCGCTGGTGGCCGCCAGCCTGTCGCGCCATTGCCGGCGGGTGGTCCTGGTCGCGGCCGTGATGGACGGGGTGGTCGACTGGCTTCGCCGCCGCGACGCGATCAGCGACGACGTCGAGCCGATCGGGCTGCCGACCTACCTGGTGCTCAAGCGCGTCGACGACCTGGCGTACGGGCTTGGGTTGTGGTGGGGTGTGCTACGGGAACGCAATGTGCGCGCCCTGAAGCCCCAGATCCGGAGTTAACCACCACCTTGACCACAGCCGCCTCGCACAGCGATGTGCTGATCGTCGGCGCCGGCAGTGCAGGATCGGTTGTTGCGGAACGGCTTTCCGCCGATCCGCGGTGCGCGGTGACCGTTCTCGAGGCAGGGCCGGCGCTCGACGATCCGGGACTGCTCGCCCAGACCGCCAACGGGTTGCAGTTGCCGATCGGTGTCGGCAGTCCGCTGGTGCGGCGCTACCAAACCCGCCTCACCGAGCAGCCCGCCCGCCAGCATCCGCTCGTGCGCGGGGCGACGGTGGGCGGATCGGGCGCCATCAACGGCGGCTACTTCTGCCGCGGGTTGCCGCGCGACTTCGATCGCATGGCCATCCCGGGCTGGGGATGGGACGACGTGCTGGGCAGCTTCCGTGCCATCGAGACCGACCTGGACTTCGACGGTCCCGCCCACGGCGACAGTGGTCCCATCCGGGTGCGCCGCACGCACGAGATGACCGGGACCTCCGAGCGATTCATCGCCGCCGCCGAGCGCGCCGGATTCGGCTGGATCGCCGACCTCAACGATGCTGGGCCAGATCAGGTTTCGGGAATCGGCGCCGTCCCGCTCAACATCGTCGACGGCGTGCGCCGGGGTTCCGGCGCGGGGTACCTGATTCCGGCGCTGGGGCGGCCGAACCTGAGCCTGCACGCGCGGACCCGGGTGGCAAGGCTGCGTTTCGCCGGGACCGCCGTGGCCGGCGTCGACGCGGTCGGCCCGCACGGCCGGATGACCCTGACCGCCGACCGAGTCGTGTTGTGCGCCGGTGCGATTGAGACGGCGCGCCTGCTGATGCTGTCCGGTGTCGGAGAAGAAAAGACGTTGCGCGCCGCCGGCGTGCCGGTGGTGACGCCGCTGCCGGTGGGCGCGTCGTTCAGCGATCATGCCGAGTGGGTGCTGCCCACCGATTGGACCGTGGCGCCCGGACGGCCGGTGCTGGAGGTGGTGCTCAGCACGGCCGACGACCTCGAGATCAGGCCGTACACGGGCGGATTCGTGGCGATGACCGGCGACGGCACCGCCGGCCACGCCGACTGGCCACACCTGGGGGTGGCGCTGATGCAACCACGCGCGCGCGGCCGCATCACGCTGGTCTCGGCCGACCCCGACGCGGCGCCGCGAATCGAGCACCGCTACGACAGCGAGCCCGAGGATATCGCGGCGCTACGCCGGGGCAGCGAGCTGGCCCGCGAATTGGCCGGCGGCACAATCGATGCCGCGGCGGCAGTGTGGTCAACCTCGCAACACCTGTGCGGCACCGCACCGATGGGAGCCGACGGCGACCCGCGCGCCGTCGTCGACCCGCGGTGCCGGGTGCTGGGCATCGACAACCTCTGGGTGATCGACGGCTCGATCCTGCCCGCGATCACCAGCCGCGGCCCGCACGCCTCGATCGTGATGATCGGGCACCGGGCCGCGGAGTTCGTTCAGTGACGCGACAGCATCCGCCGCACCGGGCTTAGCTGGCGGCCGTCGCGGCCCGGAGCCCACACCCCGATCGCCACGGCGGCGACGGCGACGATCGCGGCCATCGTGATGGTGGAGGCGTGCAGGGCCGCCAGGAACGCGGACTTGCTGATGTCGGCCAGCTGCCGGCCCTGGGGCCCGAGCCGCCCGCCGATCTCCACGGCCTTGGCCAACGAGTCGGTGGCCTGGTCGCGGACCGGCGCCGGGAAGGCCGCCAGCCTGGGGCTGAGCTCGTGGGAGTAGCGGCCGGCCAGGATGGAACCGGCCACCGCGATGCCCAGCGCCCCGCCCATCTCGCGCGATGTGTCGTTCACCGCGGAGGCCACCCCCTGCTTCTCGTCGGGAACCGCACCCATGATCGCCGAAGTCGTTGGCGCCGTGCAGATTCCGATACCTGTCGCGAGAATCAAAGTGGGCCAGGCGAATTCGAGGTACGTCGAGTGCAGGTCCAGGCCGGACATGCATCCGAATCCGACCGCCATCAGCAGTGTGCCGACGAACAGCACCAGCCGCAGTCCCAGCTTGGGCACATACCAGAACGACAGGGCCGAAAAGATGCCCAGCGGCACCATGAACGGCCCGAAGGCGATCGCCGTCGCCAGCGCGGAATAGCCCATGATCTGCTGCACGTACTGCATGCCGATGTAGAAGAAGCCGAAGGTGGCGCCGAACAGGATGACGATCGCGGTCACCCCGGTGGCGAAGTTGGGGTCGGCGAACAGCCGGACGTCCAGCAGTGGTTGCCGGCCCCGCAGCGCCAGGCGCAACTCGACTGCGCCGAACGCCACGGCGATCACCGCACCGACGACGAGCCCGCCCCACACCACCGGGTCGCTCCAGCCGCGCCCGGGCGCTTCCAGAATGGCGGCCACCGCGATCGCGACCGCCGCGCCGATCAGGACCGCACCCAGCGCATCGACCCGCGGGGCGCCCGCATCGCGCGACGACGCGACGGTGCAGGCCAGCGCGAAGATCACCAGCCCGGCGATGCCCAGCGACCAGAAGATGGCGTGCCAGTCCCAAAAGCGAAGCAGCAGGCCGGAACCGAGCATGCCCAGGACGCCGCCGGAGCCGGCCGTCCCGGCCCAGATTCCAACAGCCTTGGTGCGGTCGTCTTTTGGATAGGCCACCGTCAACAGCGACAGCGTGGCGGGCATGACGAACGCGGCGCCGATCCCGGCCACCGCCCGGCCCGCGATGATCTGGGCGGGGTTGTGCAGCAGCGCCGGGGCCATCGAGCCGATCGCGAACACCAGCAGGCCGGTCAGCAGCGCACCGCGCCGGCCGTAGCGGTCCCCGATCGCGCCGGCCGGCAGCAGCAGGCACGCCAAAGCCACGGTGTAGCCGTCGACGACCCAGTTCAGCTGGGATGCGGTGGCCGAGGTGGCCACCGCGAGATCGCCGAGCGCGGTGTTCAGCGCCGTCATCGACGCCACCACCAGCGCGACGGCCATGCAGGCGACGGCCAGCGTCCAGTTTCGGGCCCGGAAGCTATCGCCTACGCCGATCCCGTCAGTACGCTGGTCAGACCGGACGAGGGTTTCGACCATGCGGTTCGCCTCCTAGGGGACATGCAAAGTTTCGAGACCAATAGTCTTGTACGTAGACGGATAGTCTCGTTCTCAAACAGGGAGGTGGGTCACAATCGACACCGGGACGTCCGACCCGCGCCCCGCCAGATCGCGGGCCAGGCTGCTGGAAGCCGCCGTCACCCTGCTGCGCGCCGGGGGGCCCAGCGCGGTGACGGTCGACGCGGTCACCCGCACCGCCAACGTGGCCCGGGCGACCCTGTACCGACACTTCCCGAGCGGAAACGACCTACTGGCAGCGGCTTTCAACAGCCTGATCCCGGCGTCTCCCACCCCGCCCGCCGAGGGTTCGCTGCGCGACCGGCTGGTCGCGGTGGTGCTGGCCCAGGCCGAGTCCGTCGCCCAGGCGCCCACCCTGATGACCGCCATGTCCTGGCTCGCGCTGGGCCGCGACCTGGAGGGCCTGCCCGAGCCGCGGCACAGCCACAACGCCGACAGCGCGGCGATCACCACCCTGCGCGAGCGCATCGCCCAGCAGTACGCCGAGCCCTTCGACGCCATCTTCGACAGCCCGGAGGCCGCCGAGCTGGGGGAGGTGGACCGGTCGCGGGCGATCGCCCTGCTCATCGGCCCGCTGGTGCTGGGCCGGCTGTCCACGCTGCCCGATTTCGACTACCACCAGTGCGCGCTGGCGGCCGTCGACGGCTTCTTACATGTGCAATGCGGCAGGGCCGGCGCAGCGAGCATCGAATCGGCGGGCGCCTGACGCTGCGGCGCCCACCGCCTCGAGCCTTCTGACCAGCGTTTTCATTCTCCGGTGCTACCGTCCTCGGGACGGGCTCGGCCAATTCGGCCTCGGATCGCGGCCGAATTTTGTCGGGGCACGATCTTCAGGCATACTGTTCAGGTTGCCTTGAGCCGGGTTTGCGCCTGGTCGGGCATACGACCAGCGTCCAAACGGGCGCGTCCGGTCCCATCCTTTGAGAGCGACGAATTTCGATCGCGGATGAGGCTGCGTGAGGGTGACACGCCCGACCGCGGGGGCCGGTGGACCACGACAGGTAAACAGCGGCGCAATATCCGGCGCAACGCTCGATCGGCCCAGAGTTGGCCGGCTCGATCGGCGCGCCGGTGGCACTGAGGACTATGTGAGCCCGGATAGCGGGCCCCAACAGGAGTGAGGGTAGGAGAAGCGTGGCGGGACAGAAGATCCGCATCAGGCTTAAGGCCTACGACCATGAGGCTATCGACGCGTCGGCGCGCAAGATCGTCGAGACCGTCGTCCGCACGGGTGCCAGTGTTGTAGGTCCGGTGCCGCTGCCGACTGAGAAGAACGTGTATTGCGTCATCCGCTCACCGCACAAGTACAAGGACTCGCGGGAGCACTTCGAGATGCGTACGCACAAGCGGCTGATCGACATCCTCGACCCGACGCCGAAGACCGTCGACGCGCTGATGCGCATCGACCTTCCGGCCAGTGTCGACGTCAACATCCAGTAGGAGATCCAGACTCATGGCAAGAAAAGGCATTCTGGGTACCAAGCTGGGCATGACGCAGGTGTTCGACGAGAACAACAGGGTTGTGCCGGTGACGGTCGTCAAGGCCGGCCCGAACGTGGTGACCCGGATCCGTACCCCCGAGCAGGACGGCTACAGCGCCGTGCAGCTGGCCTACGGCGAGATCAGTCCCCGCAAGGTCAACAAGCCGGTGACCGGTCAGTACGCCGCCGCGGGCGTGAACCCGCGCCGGTTCCTCGCCGAGCTGCGGCTGGACAACCCCGAGGCGGCCGCCGAGTACGAGGTCGGCCAGGAGCTGACGGCGGAGATCTTCGCCGACGGCGCCTACGTCGACGTGACGGGCACCTCCAAGGGCAAGGGCTTCGCCGGCACCATGAAGCGCCACGGCTTCCGTGGTCAGGGCGCCAGCCACGGTGCCCAAGCGGTGCACCGCCGCCCGGGTTCGATCGGTGGCTGCGCCACCCCGGCCCGGGTGTTCAAGGGCACCCGGATGTCGGGCCGGATGGGTAGCGATCGCGTGACCGTCCAGAACCTGTTGGTGCACAAGGTCGATACCGAGAACGGCGTGCTGCTGATCAAGGGCGCGGTCCCCGGCCGCACCGGTGGACTCGTCGTGGTCCGCAGCGCGGTCAAACGAGGTGAGAAGTGATGGCAGAAGGCTCCAAGACGCTCAAGATTGACGTCAAGACGCCGGGCGGCAAGGTCGAGGGCTCGATCGAGCTGCCGGCCGAATTGTTCGACGCCCCGGCCAATATCGCGCTGATGCACCAGGTCGTCACCGCGCAGCGGGCGGCGGCGCGTCAGGGTACGCACTCGACCAAGACGCGTGGCGACGTCAGCGGCGGTGGCCGTAAGCCGTACCGGCAGAAGGGAACCGGCCGGGCCCGACAGGGTTCGACACGTGCCCCGCAGTTCACCGGCGGTGGCGTCGTGCACGGCCCCAAGCCCCGCGACTACAGCCAGCGCACCCCCAAGAAGATGATCGCCGCGGCGTTGCGCGGCGCACTGTCCGACCGGGCACGCAACGGCCGCATCCACGCGATCACCGAGCTGGTGTCGGGTCAGACGCCGTCCACCAAGAACGCCAAGGCTTTCCTGGGCACGCTGACCGACCGCAAGCAGCTGTTGGTCGTGATCGGCCGCAGCGACGAGGCCGGCGCCAAGAGCGTGCGCAACCTGCCCGGTGTGCACATCCTGACCCCCGACCAGCTCAACACCTATGACGTGCTGCGCTCCGACGACGTGGTGTTCAGCGTTGAGGCGCTCAACGCCTACATCGCCGGGGCCACCGGCGGTGCCGCCGACAAAGATGTGGAGGTTTCGGCGTAGATGGCGACCATCACTGACCCCCGCGACATCATTCTCGGCCCGGTCATCTCGGAAAAGTCCTATTCGCTGCTCGACGACAACGTGTACACGTTTGTGGTGCACCCCGATTCGAACAAGACGCAGATCAAGATCGCTGTCGAGAAGATCTTCTCCGTCAAGGTCGCATCGGTGAACACCGCGAACCGGCAAGGTAAGCGCAAGCGCACCAGGACCGGATTCGGCAAGCGCAAGAGCACCAAGCGGGCCATCGTCACGCTGGCGCCGGGTAGCAAGCCGATCGATCTGTTCGGGGCACCGGCGTAGCCGCCGCGAGAGGAAACCTGATTAGACATGGCAATTCGTAAGTACAAGCCGACGAGCCCCGGCCGTCGCGGCTCAAGCGTGTCCGATTTCTCCGAGGTCACTCGTTCCAACCCGGAGAAGTCGCTGGTGCGTCCGCTGCACGGCCACGGTGGGCGAAACGCGCACGGCCGCATCACCACCCGCCACAAGGGTGGTGGCCACAAGCGCGCCTACCGGGTGATCGACTTCCGTCGCAACGACAAGGACGGCGTCAACGCCAAGGTCGCCCACATCGAGTACGACCCCAACCGCACCGCGAACATCGCGCTGCTGCACTTCCTGGACGGCGAGAAGCGCTACATCATTGCGCCGCAGGGACTCTCGCAGGGCGACGTGGTGGAGTGCGGCCCGAACGCGGACATCAAGCCCGGCAACAACCTGCCGCTGCGCAACATCCCGGCCGGTACCGTGATCCACGCCGTGGAGCTGCGTCCTGGCGGTGGCGCCAAGCTGGCGCGGTCGGCCGGGTCCAGCATCCAGCTGCTCGGTAAGGAGGGCACCTACGCGTCGCTGCGTATGCCCAGCGGTGAGATCCGCCGCGTCGACGTGCGCTGCCGCGCCACCGTCGGCGAGGTCGGCAACGCCGAGCAGGCGAACATCAACTGGGGTAAGGCCGGCCGGATGCGGTGGAAGGGCAAGCGCCCCTCGGTCCGTGGTGTGGTCATGAACCCGGTGGACCACCCGCACGGTGGTGGTGAGGGTAAGACCTCCGGTGGTCGTCACCCGGTGAGCCCGTGGGGCAAGCCCGAGGGCCGCACCCGCCACCCGAACAAGGCCAGTAACAAGCTCATTGTCCGACGCCGGCGCACCGGCAAGAAGCACGGTCGCTAGGAAGTCAGGAGTAGCACATGCCACGCAGCCTGAAGAAGGGCCCGTTCGTCGATGGCCACCTGCTCAAGAAGGTGGACACGCAGAACGAGAAGAACACCAAACAGGTGATCAAGACATGGTCGCGGCGTTCGACGATCATTCCTGACTTCATCGGCCACACCTTCGCCGTCCACGACGGACGCAAGCATGTCCCGGTGTTCGTCACCGAGGCGATGGTCGGCCACAAGCTCGGTGAATTCGCGCCCACCCGCACGTTCAAGGGACACATCAAGGACGACCGGAAGGCCAAACGGCGATGACCACAACGGAATTCCCCTCGGCGGTGGCCAAAGCACGTTTCGTGCGGGTGTCGCCGAGGAAGGCGCGCCGGGTGATCGACCTGGTGCGCGGCCGCTCGGTGGCCGACGCGCTGGACATTTTGCGCTGGGCGCCGCAGGCCGCCAGTGAGCCGGTAGCCAAGGTGATCGCCAGCGCAGCGGCCAACGCGCAGAACAACAACGGGCTGGACCCCGCGACCCTGGTGGTTGCCACCGTCTACGCCGACGAGGGCCCCACCGCCAAGCGCATCCGTCCGCGCGCCCAGGGCCGCGCGTTCCGGATCCGCAAGCGCACCAGCCACATCACGGTCGTGGTGGAAAGCCGGCCGGGCAAGGACCAGGGATCGGCGAAGTCGACCCGGGCCCGCCGCGCCGAGGCCAGCAAGGCCGCCGCGAAGGCACCCGCCAAGAAAGCGCCGGCCAACAAGGCACCCGCCAAGAAGGCCGCGACCAAGGCGCCCGCGAAGAAGGCCGCCGCTAAAGCCGAAGCCAAGACGTCTGAGACCTCTGACGCGAAGGGAGGCTCAGACTAGTGGGCCAGAAGATCAATCCGCACGGCTTCCGGCTGGGTATCACCACCGATTGGAAGTCACGCTGGTACGCCGACAAGCAGTACGCGGACTACGTCAAGGAAGACGTCGCGATCCGGCGGCTGCTGTCGACCGGCCTGGAGCGCGCCGGCATCGCCGACGTGGAGATCGAGCGCACCCGCGACCGGGTCCGGGTGGACATTCACACCGCGCGTCCCGGCATCGTGATCGGCCGCCGCGGCACCGAGGCCGACCGGATCCGTGCCGACCTGGAGAAGCTGACCGGCAAGCAGGTTCAGCTCAACATCCTCGAGGTGCGAAACCCGGAGTCGCAGGCGCAATTGGTGGCCCAGGGCGTCGCCGAGCAGCTGAGCAACCGTGTGGCGTTCCGCCGCGCGATGCGTAAGGCGATCCAGTCGGCGATGCGTCAGCCCAACGTCAAGGGCATCCGGGTGCAGTGCTCCGGCCGCCTCGGCGGCGCCGAGATGAGCCGCTCGGAGTTCTACCGCGAGGGCCGGGTGCCGCTGCACACGCTGCGCGCCGACATCGACTACGGCCTGTACGAGGCCAAGACCACCTTCGGCCGCATCGGCGTGAAGGTGTGGATCTACAAGGGCGACGTCGTCGGTGGCAAGCGCGAACTGGCCGCCGCCGCTCCGGCGGGCGCCGACCGTCCGCGCCGGGAGCGCCCGTCGGGCACCCGCCCGCGCCGCAGCGGCGCGTCGGGCACCACGGCCACCAGCACCGAGGCCGGCCGCGCGGCCGCGAGCGCCGAAGAGGGCTCCGCCGCCGCCGCGACGCAGTCCGCACCTGCTGCAGAACCACAAAGCACGGAGAGCTGAATCATGTTGATTCCCCGCAGGGTTAAACACCGTAAGCAGCACCACCCCCGCCAGCGCGGCATCGCCAGTGGCGGCACGGCGGTGAACTTCGGTGACTACGGCATCCAGGCTCTGGAGCACGCCTACGTCACCAACCGGCAGATCGAGTCCGCTCGTATCGCCATCAACCGGCACATCAAGCGTGGCGGCAAGGTGTGGATCAACGTCTTCCCCGACCGCCCGCTGACCAAGAAGCCCGCCGAGACCCGGATGGGTTCGGGTAAGGGTTCGCCCGAGTGGTGGGTCGTCAACGTCAAGCCGGGCCGGGTGCTGTTCGAACTCAGCTACCCCAACGAGCAGACCGCCCGGGCGGCGCTGACCCGCGCAATCCACAAGCTGCCGATCAAGGCACGCATCGTGACTCGAGAGGATCAGTTCTGATGGCCGTGGGAATTTCGCCTGGCGAACTGCGTGAGCTCACCGAAGAGGAGCTGGCCGAGCGGTTGCGCGAATCCAAGGAAGAGCTGTTCAATCTGCGTTTCCAGATGGCGACCGGACAGCTCACCAACAACCGCCGGCTCCGCACGGTGCGTCAGGAGATCGCGCGCGTTTACACCGTGCTGCGCGAACGAGAACTGGGCTTGGCTTCCGGGCCCGACGGTAAGGAATCGTGATGGCAGAAGCCAAGAAGGCCGCCCCTAAGAAGGCCGCCAAGACCGAGGCCGCGTCGAAAGACAAGGGCCCCAAGCACACTCCCGCCAATCCGAAGGTGCGGGGCCGCCGCAAGGTGCGCATCGGCTACGTGGTGAGCGACAAGATGCAGAAGACCATCGTGGTCGAGCTCGAAGACCGCGTGCGGCACCCGCTGTACGGCAAGATCATCCGGACCACCACGAAGGTCAAGGCCCATGACGAGAACAGCACCGCCGGGATCGGCGACCGCGTCTCGCTGATGGAGACCCGCCCGACGTCGGCGACCAAGCGTTGGCGACTTGTCGAAATTCTGGAAAAGGCGAAGTAAGCCCTTTCAGTACCACCACCTAAACACCCGGCCCCGGGTGTAGTCTGCGACGATGGTGGCTGGGTCGGGGCAGTTCGGGGAATTCAAGGGGAAGATCGAGCTCGACATCCGGGATTCCGAACCGGATTGGGGGCCCTACGCCGCGCCGACCACGCCCGAGAACGCACCCAACGTGCTGTACCTGGTGTGGGACGACACGGGCATCGCGACGTGGGACTGCTTCGGCGGCCTGGTCGAGATGCCCGCCATGTCGCGCATCGCCGAGCGCGGCATCCGTCTCTCGCAATTCCACACCACCGCGCTGTGCTCGCCCACCCGGGCGTCGTTGCTCACCGGTCGCAACGCCACGACGGTCGGCATGGCAACCATCGAGGAGTTCACCGAGGGCTTCCCCAACGCCAACGGCCGCATCCCTTTCGAAACCGGCCTGCTCTCCGAGGCTCTCGCCGAACGGGGATACAACACCTACTGCGTGGGAAAGTGGCACCTGACGCCCCTCGAGGAATCGAACCTCGCCTCGACGAAGCGGCACTGGCCGACCTCGCGTGGCTTCGAACGGTTCTATGGATTCCTGGGCGGGGAGACCGACCAGTGGTATCCGGACCTGGTGTACGACAACCACCCGGTCCCTCCGCCGGGCACCCCGGAGGATGGCTACCACCTCTCGAAGGACCTCGCCGATAAGACCATCGAATTCATTCGGGACGCCAAAGTGATTGCGCCCGAAAAGCCTTGGTTCTCCTACGTGTGCCCCGGCGCCGGGCACGCGCCACATCACGTCTTCAAGGAGTGGGCGGACAAATACGCCGGCAAGTTCGACATGGGCTACGAACGCTACCGCGAGGTGGTGCTCGAGCGGCAGAAGTCGCTGGGGATCGTGCCGCCCGACACCGAATTATCGCCGGTCAACCCGTATCTCGATGTGACGGGGCCGAGTGGCGAACCGTGGCCGCTGCAGGACACGGTGCGGCCCTGGGAATCGCTGAACGACGAAGAGAAGCGGCTGTTCTCCCGGATGGCCGAGGTGTTCGCCGGGTTCCTGAGCTACACCGACGCCCAGATCGGCCGGATCCTGGACTATCTCGAGGATTCGGGTCAGTTGGACAACACCATCATCGTGGTCATCTCGGACAACGGCGCCAGCGGTGAGGGCGGCCCGAACGGGTCGGTCAACGAGGGTAAGTTCTTCAACGGCTACATCGACACCGTCGAGGAAAGCATGAAGCTCTTCGAACACCTCGGCGGCCCGCAGACCTACAACCATTACCCGATCGGGTGGGCGATGGCGTTCAACACGCCCTACAAGCTGTACAAGCGCTACGCCTCGCATGAGGGCGGCATCGCCGACACGGCAATCATCTCGTGGCCCAACGGAATTGCCGCACACGGGGAGGTCCGCGACAACTACGTCAACGTCTGCGACATCACCCCGACCGTCTACGATCTGCTGGGCATGACGCCGCCGGAAACGGTCAAGGGCATCGAACAGAAGCCGCTCGACGGAGTGAGTTTCAAAGCGGCCCTTGAGGATCCGGGTGCCGACACCGGCAAGAGCACCCAGTTCTACACGATGCTGGGTACCCGCGGGATCTGGCATCGGGGCTGGTTCGCCAATAGCGTGCACGCGGCGACGCCGGCCGGCTGGTCGCACTTCGACGCCGATCGCTGGGAACTGTTTCACATCGAGGCCGACCGCAGCCAATGCCACGACCTGGCGGCCGAAAACCCGGACAAACTCGAAGAACTCAAGGCGCTGTGGTTCTCCGAGGCGGCGAAATACAACGGGCTGCCGCTGTCGGATCTGAACATCCTGGAGACGCTGGGGCGGTCGCGGCCGTACCTGGTCAGCGACCGGAACAGCTACATCTACTACCCCGACTGCGCCGATGTCAGCATCGGCGCCGCCGCCGAACTGCGCGGCCGGTCGTTCTCGGTGCTGGCGGAGGTGACCGTGGACACCACCGGCGCCGAGGGGGTCCTGTTCAAGCAGGGCGGCGCGCACGGTGGGCATGTGCTGTTCATCCAGGACGGACGCCTGCACTACGTCTACAACTTCCTCGGCGAGCGCCAGCAGGAGGTGTCCTCGTCCGGCGCCGTGCCCCTGGGCAGGCACCTGTTCGGCGCCAGCTATTCACGCACCGGAACGGTCGAGAACAGTCACACGCCGCTGGGCGACGTCACGCTGTTCATCGACGGCAAGGTCGTCGGCACGCTGGCCGGGGTGATTACCCACCCCGGCACCTTCGGGCTGGCCGGTGCGGGTATCACGGTCGGGCGCAACGGCGGATCGGGGGTGTCCAGCCGCTATAAGGCGCCGTTCACGTTCACCGGCGGCACCATCACCCAGGTCACCGTCGACGTCTCCGGCCGGCCCTACGTGGATGTGGAAACCGAAATCGCGCTTGCCTTTTCGCGAGACTGATGCCTACCCCAACGACCGCCGGGCCTCCCGCGCAGCCAGCACCGGACGGCGCACGAGGGCGGCAAATCGCGATTGCGATCGGGATCGTCGCCTCCGTCATCGTCATCTATGTGCTGTCGCTGATCGCGGTGCACCTGCTGGCAAAGTCGGCGCCCCCACTGCCCGCGGTGGACCTGAGCAAGGTCGAGGCCGAGGACAGCGTCGTACAGGTGCGGCTGGAGAAACTGGACACCGTCGCGAACCGGTTGACGGTCAATGTGCTCGTCTACCCCAAAGATACGTTGTACGACAAGAACTTCGGCGTGCTGACGACCGACGCGGCGGTGCGACTGTATCCCGACAACGACCTGGGTGATCTGCAGTACCCGGTCGGCAAGGCGCCCGCACAGGTGACCACGACCATCGAGGCGCACGGCGATCCGGCGAACTGGCCGTTCGACTCGTACCGAACCGGGGTCATCTCGGCCGACGTGTTCACCGGCTCCGGGGTCAACAAGGAGAAGACGGCCGCCCGCGTGGAGGCCACCGGCGGGCTGGACGGGTGGGATGCCACCGTCACCCGTGTCCACGACACCGAAGACAACAACCCAGACGTCAAGGACGACTTGGTGATTACGTTGCACCGGGCTAAGGGGCAGCTGATCTTCGACGTCGGCATCTGCCTGGTCTTGATCTCGCTTCCCGTCCTGGCGCTCTGGGTCGCGATTCCCGTGGCGCTGGGCAGGACGTCGTTCCTGCCGCCGCTCACCACCTGGTACGGCGCAATGCTTTTCGCCATCGTCCCGCTGCGCAACATCCTGCCGGGCAGCCCACCCTACGGCTCGTGGGTCGACCAGGCCATCGTGCTGTGGGTGTTGATCGGCCTGGTCGCCGCGCTGACGCTGTTCCTGGTCGGCTGGTGGCGACAGCGCGATCGAAAAACGGCTACCAAAACCTGAATTCGCTCATTCGGGTTTCGGCGCGTCCACCGAGCTGATCGCGTCGACCGCGCCGGAGACCCGGCCCTGGAAGTCGGCCGACAACGGGATGTAGCCGCTCCTGGCCAGTTCGATCTGGCCCGGGCCGATGGCCGCCTGCAGAAAAGCCTTGACCGCCTTGGCCACATCGTAGGTCGGGTACTTCGAGCAGACGATCTCGTAGGTGGCCAGCACGATCGGGTAGACATCCGGCTGGGCGGGGTTGTAGAACGCCGACAGGTCGAGCACCAGATCGTTTCCCGCGCCGGTAATCTTGGCGCCCTTGATGGTCTTGCCGACCGTGTCGGTGCCGATCCGTACGGGGCGCAACGACCTGCGGCTGGCCGGTGTCTTGATCTCGGCGGCGAACAGGCCCTGCTGGAGCGCGAACGACAGTTCGTTGTAGCCGATCGCCCCCTCGGTGCCCTTCACGGCGGCCGCGATGCCGGTGTTGCCGACGGCGCCGGTACCCACTCCGCCGTTGAACGTCTTGCCCGCACCCTTGCCCCAGGCCCCACCCGACGCGGATTGCAGGTAGGCCTGGAAGTTGTCGGTGGTGCCCGAGCCGTCACTGCGGTAGATGACGTGGATGTCCTCGGCCGGCATCGAGGCGTTGAGCGACGTCAGGGCCGGGTCGTCCCACCGCGTGATGGCGCCGTTGAAAATCTTGGCCAGCGTGGGCGCGTCGAGCACCAGGGAGTCGACGGCGGCGAGATTATAGGTGATCGCCAGCGGGCCGAACACCACCGGCAGGTTCCAGGCGTCGGCGCCGCCGCATCGCCGCTTGGCGGCGGCGTATTGGTCTCCCGACAGCGGTGTGTCCGACCCGGCGAAATCGGTTTTACCGGCGAGGAAGTCGTTGATGCCGTTGCCGGATCCGTTGGCGGTGTAGTTGAGGGTCTGCGACGAGCAGGCCTGGCGATAGGCGTCGATGAACTTGGTCATCGCGTTGGCCTGCGCGGTCGAGCCGCTGGCGGCCAGGGTCTGCTTGCCACCGCAGTCGACCTTGGCCCCGGCCGTGTACGGCAGGCTGGCGGGGGAGTTGCTGCAGGCGGAGACCAAAACCGCGCCGGCCGCGAGGGCGCCGACAACCGAACGATTGCGCTTCACCCCTCGGCATTTAACCGCCACGGATTAACAGGCAAACAAAATCCGGATGAACTGCAGCGCCGGCCGGCGATCCGCCGCAGGTTTGCGCACCCGGTGGACGATCGCCGTTGAGCGAACTCATCTGTTTCGCTGAACCGGCCGGCACAAAGCGCGCGGCTGCTGAGAATTACCTCAGCATGACGATTTTTCAAACTCGCCTCGCCGCAAAGAAGAGTTCGCTAGCATCCGTCTGCGAGTGCTCCAACCCCCACGGAGGTGTTCACCGATGTCCCATTTCGCGCCACCCTCGCCACCGCCTCCGGCGCCGTCGGAGCAACCACCCGCAGCATCCGCGCCGGTGGCCGCGCCCCGCCGGGGCAACCGGCGCAGGGTCATCGCCGTGGCCGCCGTCGCGGGTTTTGTCGTCGTCTACGTCCTGTCGTTGTTCGGGGTGCATCTGCTGGCCCAGACCGCGGGGCCGCTCAAGCCGCCGGACCTCAACGCGACCAACGACACCGTCGTGCTGGTGCGCCTGGAGAAGCTGGACACGGTGGCCAACCGCCTCACGGTCAAGGTGCTGGTGATCCCCGAGGAGTCGATGTTCGACAAACGCCTCGAAGTGCTCAAGACCGACACCGCGGTGCGCATGGATCCCCCGAACGACCTGGGCGACCTGCAATACCCGGCCGGAAAGTCGCCGGCGCAGGTCGCGACGACCATTGAGGCGCACGGCAACCCGAACAACTGGCCGTTCGACTCCTACAACACCGACACCCTGTCGGCCGAGGTGCTCGTCGGCCAGGGCGATGCCCGGCGCTACATCCCCGCGCGGGTGGAGGTCACCGGAGGGCTGGACGGCTGGGACGTCAGTGTCCAGCGCGTCGGCGAAGCCAGCCAGGACTCGGACCGTGCCGACAACGTCATCATCTCGTTGCACCGGGCCAAGGGGCCGCTGATTTTCGACCTGGGCATCTGCCTGGTGCTGTTCGCGCTGCCCGCCTTGGCTTTTGCCGTGGTGATTCAAATCGCCTTGGGGCGAAGGAAATTCGTTCCACCGTTCGTGACGTGGTTCGCCGCCCTGCTGTTCGCCGTCATCCCCATTCGTAACTTCCTGCCGGGCGCGCCACCGCCGGGAGCGTGGATCGATCAGGTCCTGGTGCTGTGGGTGTTGATCGGGCTCGTCGCGGCGATGGCTCTGTACATGCTCACCTGGTACCGGCAATCGGATTAGCGGTCGTCCTACCCTGGAGGGGTGCTGAGCGAACTGGTCGACCTCCCGGGCGGGTCTTTCCGCATGGGGTCGACCAGCTTCTACCCCGAAGAGGCGCCGATCCACACCGTGACGGTGGGGCCGATCGCGGTGGAACGCCACCCGGTGACCAACGCGCAGTTCGCCGAGTTCGTCGATGCCACCGGCTACGTCACCGTGGCCGAGCAGCCGATCGACCCGGCGCTCTACCCGGGGGCGAACCCAGACGATTTGTGCCCGGGCGCAATGGTTTTCCGGCCGACACCCGGGCCGGTCGACCTGAGCGACTGGCGGCAGTGGTGGCATTGGGTGCCGGGGGCGAGCTGGCGCCGTCCGTTCGGACCCGACAGCGATGTCGCGGACCGCGGCGATCACCCGGTGGTGCAGGTGGCGTATCCGGACGCGGCGGCCTATGCGCGCTGGGCCCGGCGACGGCTGCCGACCGAGGCCGAGTGGGAGTACGCGGCCCGGGCCGGATCCACGACGACGTACTCGTGGGGTGACGAGCCCACCAGTGGTGGGCGGTTGATGGCCAACACCTGGCAGGGCAGCTTCCCGTACCGCAACGAGGGCGCGCTCGGCTGGGTGGGAACGTCGCCCGTTGGCACCTTCGCCCCCAACGCTTTTGGGCTCATCGACATGATCGGCAACGTGTGGGAGTGGACGGCCACCGAGTTCGCCGCGCACCACCGACTCGACCAGCCGCCCAAGTCCTGCTGCGCCCCGTCGGGCCCGGCCGATCCGTCCGTCAACCAGACGTTGAAGGGCGGCAGCCACCTGTGCGCGCCGGAGTATTGCCACCGCTACCGTCCGGCGGCCCGGTCACCGCAATCGCAGGACTCCGCGACGACGCACATCGGGTTTCGCTGCGTGGCGGACTCGTCGCCGTGCTAGCAAATCCGCAGCGCCGCACCGTCCGGCTGCGCCCGGCGGATCTCGGCCCGTAAAGTTAACGGTGCGTGTCCGGCGGGTGTCTGGCGCCTGTTATGTTTCTGGACAGGGGATTTCGCCGCGCATCCATTTCCGTCGTTCGCTAACATCTGACGCGTGTCACCCCGCTGCAGCCCGATGTCGCCGGCGGTGCCGGCCTGGCGCCAGCAAGCCCTGCGGTATGCGCGGACCCCGATTGCTCGCGGCGGCGACCGATGACCACGGAGGCTCCGACCCCCCTCGCGCCGGCTGCGTCGCCGCCCGCGAAGAAGAAGCGCGAGGCGCCGCGGATCGCGATCGGGGTGTGCATTCTCGCGGCGGTCATCATCGTCTACGTGCTGTCGCTTTTCGGCGTGCATTTTCTGCAGCGGTCCGAGGGGCCGTTGCCCCCACTGGACCTGAGCCAGGGCGGCGGCGACGCCACGATCGTGCAGCTGCGCCTCGAAGAGTTGAAGCCGGTCGCCAACCGGCTGTCCGTCGAGGTGCTGGCCTATCCCGGAGTTGCCCAGTACGACAACCGTTTTGACGTGCTGGCCAACGACGTCGCGGTACGTCTCTATCCCACAAGCGATCTGGGCGATCTACAATACCCGAAGGGCAAGGCGCCCGCCCAGCTCAGCACGACCATCGAGGCGCACGGCGACCCCGGCAACTGGCCGTTCGACTCCTACCAGACCGAGCCGATCGCGGCCGACGCGTTCGTCGGGACCGGTGACAACCGCAAGAAGGTGCCCGCCCGCGTGGAAGTGACCGGCGCGCTGGACGGCTGGGAGATCAGCGTCAACCGCGTGCACGACCCGAGCGCGTTGCCCACCTCCCGCGCGACCGACAACGGCAACGTGGTGATCACCCTGAAGCGGGCCAAGGGTCCGCTGATCTTCGACCTCGGGATCTGCCTGGTGCTGATCAGCCTGCCCACCCTGGCGCTGCTGGTCGCCATCCCGATGGCGCTGGGCAGAAGGAAGTTCCTGCCGCCGTTCGCCACCTGGTATGCCGCAAACCTGTTCGCGATCGTCCCGCTGCGCAACATCCTGCCCGGGGCGCCGCCGCCGGGTTCGTGGATCGACCAGGCGATCGTGCAGTGGGTGCTCATCGCGCTGGTGACGGCGATGAGCCTGTACATCCTGGCCTGGGTCCGGCAGGGCGACTGACCGTACACCGCGACGCGCAAGTCCCCGTTCATCGCGTAGTGCGTCTCCGAGAACATTGCGGAAGTCAAGTTCTCGGCGAGCCGGTCAGCGAACGTTTCCGCTGTTCACGACGGTTCCGTTGGCATAATCCAAGGCAATTCGACGCCTTCATCTGATGACGACGTAGCCGATCTCGAGGGCCTTGGCGCAGAATTTGGCTCTGAGCTGGTCGTCCCCTAGACTCTAGGGGTTGCCTTGGGCAGACCTCGGCCGGTGCGAATCGGCCCCGCGTGCCCTTCGGTGACAAAGACCGCGCACGTCAGGTTTTTGGTGGGTCATGCCCGCCGAATGCCCACCCCGGTGGGTTCTCCTGCCGTGCACACGCAACCCAGGTCAGGAGATCGAGTGATTCAGCAGGAATCGCGACTGAAGGTCGCCGACAACACCGGCGCCAAGGAGATCTTGTGCATCCGTGTGCTCGGCGGTTCGTCGCGACGCTACGCCGGCATCGGTGATGTCATCGTCGCCACCGTCAAGGACGCCATCCCCGGCGGCAACGTCAAGCGCGGGGACGTCGTCAAGGCCGTCGTGGTGCGCACGGTCAAGGAGCGCCGCCGTCCCGACGGCAGCTACATCAAGTTCGACGAGAACGCCGCGGTGATCATCAAGCCCGACAACGACCCGCGCGGGACGCGCATCTTCGGGCCGGTGGGCCGCGAACTGCGCGAGAAGCGGTTCATGAAGATCATCTCGCTGGCCCCGGAGGTTTTGTAAATGAAGGTCAAGAAGGACGACACCGTCCTGGTGATCGCCGGTAAGGACAAGGGCGCCAAAGGCAAGGTGCTCAAGGTCTACCCGGACCGCGACCGCGTGCTGGTCGAGGGCGTCAACGCGATCAAGAAGCACACCGCGGTTTCGACCAACCAGCGCGGCGCGCAGTCCGGCGGGATCGTCACCCAGGAAGCGCCGATCCACATCTCCAACGTGATGGTGGTCGACTCGGACGGTAAGCCCACCCGCGTCGGTTACCGGGTCGACGAGGAGACCGGCAAGCGGGTTCGTATCTCCAAGCGCAACGGCAAGGACATCTGATGAGTACTGCAGAAAAGGTTCAGCCGCGCCTGAAAGAGCGCTACCGCAGCGAGATTCGCGATTCGCTGCAGCAGCAGTTCGGCTACGCCAACGTCATGCAGATCCCGACGGTGACCAAGGTCGTCGTCAACATGGGTGTCGGCGACGCGGCGCGGGACGCGAAACTGATCAACGGTGCGGTCAGCGACCTGGCCCTGATCACCGGCCAGCGCCCCGAGATCCGTCGCGCGCGCAAGTCCATCGCGCAGTTCAAACTGCGTGAGGGCATGCCGATCGGTGCGCGGGTCACCCTGCGCGGCGACCGGATGTGGGAGTTCCTGGACCGGCTCACCTCGATCGCGCTGCCCCGTATCCGCGACTTCCGCGGGCTTTCGCCCAAGCAGTTCGACGGTGTCGGCAACTACACCTTCGGGCTCGCCGAGCAGTCGGTGTTCCACGAGATCGACGTGGACAAGATCGACCGGGTCCGCGGCATGGACATCAACGTCGTCACCTCGGCGACGAATGACGACGAAGGACGAGCGCTGTTGCGGGCCCTCGGCTTTCCCTTCAAGGAGAACTGAGTAGATGGCAAAGAAGGCACTGGTCAACAAGGCCGCACGCAAGCCGAAGTTCGCGGTGCGCGGCTACACCCGTTGCAACAAGTGCGGCCGCCCCCGCGCGGTCTTCCGCAAATTCGGCCTGTGCCGGATCTGCCTGCGCGAGATGGCGCACGCGGGCGAACTGCCCGGCGTGCAGAAGAGCAGCTGGTGACGGGACGTAGGACTGAACTATGACGATGACTGACCCGATCGCGGACTTCTTGACACGTCTGCGCAACGCCAATTCGGCGTATCACGACGAGGTGACGTTGCCGCACTCGAAGCTGAAGGCAAACATCGCCCAGATCCTCAAGAGCGAGGGCTACATCACCGACTACCGGACCGAGGATGCTCGGGTCGGCAAGTCGCTGATCGTTCAGCTCAAGTACGGGCCGAGCCGGGAGCGAAGCATCGCCGGCCTGCGCCGCGTGTCCAAGCCCGGTCTGCGGGTGTACGCGAAATCCACCAATCTGCCGCGCGTGCTCGGTGGCCTGGGTGTGGCGATCATCTCCACCTCCTCGGGCCTGCTGACCGACCGCCAGGCAGCCCGACAGGGCGTGGGCGGCGAAGTCCTCGCGTACGTCTGGTAAGGGCGGGGAGGTAACGAAAGACTATGTCTCGCATTGGTAAGCAGCCGGTTCCGGTCCCGTCCGGAGTCGATGTGACGATCGATGGTCAGAAGGTGTCGGTGAAGGGGCCCAAGGGCGTCCTGGACCTGACGGTGGCCGAGCCGATCACCGTGTCGCGCAACGACGATGGCGCGATCGTGGTCACCCGTCCGAACGACGAGCGACGCAACCGCTCGCTGCACGGACTGTCGCGCACCCTGGTATCCAACCTGGTCACCGGCGTGACGCAGGGGTACACCACCAAGATGGAGATCTTCGGCGTCGGTTACCGGGTGCAGCTCAAGGGCTCCAACCTCGAGTTCGCGCTGGGCTACAGCCACCCCGTGGTGATCGAGGCTCCGGACGGCATCACGTTCGCCGTCCAGTCGCCGACGAAGTTCTCCATCACCGGGATCGACAAGCAGAAGGTCGGCCAGATCTCGGCGAACATCCGCCGTCTGCGCCGCCCCGACCCGTACAAGGGCAAGGGCGTGCGCTACGAGGGTGAGCAGATCCGCCGCAAGGTCGGAAAGACAGGTAAGTAATCATGGCGCAAACAAAAGCTGGCACCGCCACGCGAAAGCCGGTGGGGCAGAGCGTTTCCGCGACTCGGCGCATCTCTCGGCTGCGCAGGCACGCCCGTCTGCGCAAAAAGATCGCCGGCACCGGCCAGCGTCCGCGGCTGGTGATCAACCGGTCCGCGCGGCACATTCACGTGCAGCTGGTCAACGACGAGAACGGGACCACGGTGGCCGCCGCCTCATCCATCGAGGACGACGTGCGCAGCCTGCAGGGCGACAAGAAGGCCCGCAGCGTGCGGGTGGGCCAGCTGATCGCCGAGCGCGCCAAGGCCGCCGGCATCGACAGCGTGGTCTTCGACCGGGGCGGATACACCTACGGCGGACGGATCGCGGCGCTGGCCGATGCCGCACGCGAGAACGGATTGCAATTCTGATGAACAAGAGCTTGAACACGACTGGAAGGACCGCATAATGGCGGAGCAGCCGGCCGGCGGACAAGGCGCCGGCGACAGCCGTGACTCGCGCGGTGACCGCGACAGCCGCGGTCGTCGTGGCGACGGCGGTCGTGGAGGCCGCGACCGCGACGGCGACAAGAGCAACTACCTGGAGCGGGTTGTCGCGATCAACCGTGTCTCCAAGGTGGTCAAGGGTGGTCGGCGATTCAGCTTCACCGCGTTGGTGATCGTCGGCGACGGCAACGGCATGGTCGGTGTCGGCTACGGCAAGGCCAAGGAAGTTCCCGCGGCCATCGCCAAGGGCGTCGAGGAGGCCCGCAAGGGCTTCTTCCGGGTGCCGCTGATCCGCGGGACCATCACCCACCCGGTGCAGGGTGAGGCGGCCGCCGGCGTGGTGCTGCTGCGCCCGGCCAGCCCCGGTACCGGTGTGATCGCCGGTGGCGCCGCCCGTGCCGTGTTGGAATGCGCCGGCGTGCACGACATCCTGGCCAAGTCGCTGGGTAGCGACAACGCGATCAACGTGGTGCATGCGACCGTCGCCGCGCTCAAGCTGCTGCAGCGCCCCGAGGAGGTGGCCGCTCGCCGCGGCCTGCCGATCGAGGACGTTGCCCCGGCCGGAATGCTCAAGGCGCGCCGCGAAAGTGACGCGATGGCCAGTGCGGCGGCACGAGAGGCCCAGACTTCGGGGGCGCAACCATGAGTAGTCAACTGAAGATCACCCAGGTGCGCAGCACCATCGGGGCCCGCTGGAAGCAGCGCGAGTCCCTGCGCACCCTGGGCCTGCGGCGGATCCGCCACTCGGTGATCCGCGAGGACAACGCGCAGACCCGCGGCCTGATCGCGGTGGTCAGCCACCTCGTCGAGGTGGAGCCGGCCGAGGCGACGGCCACGGGCACCGGAGGTAGCAAGAAATGACGATCAAGCTGCACGATCTCAAGCCGGCGCGCGGGTCGAAGACCGCCCGCACCCGGGTCGGTCGCGGTGAGGGCTCCAAGGGTAAGACCGCCGGTCGCGGTACCAAGGGCACCAAGGCACGCAAGAACGTGCCGGCGACCTTCGAGGGTGGCCAGATGCCGATCCACATGCGGCTGCCCAAGCTCAAGGGCTTCCGCAACCGGTTCCGCACCGAGTACGAGATCGTCAACGTCGGCGACCTCAATCGGCTTTTCCCGCAGGGCGGTTCGATCGGCGTGGACGAGCTGGTGGCCAAGGGCGCGGTTCGCCGCAACTCGCTGGTCAAGGTGCTCGGCGACGGCAAGCTGACTGTCAAGGTCGAGGTGACCGCGCACAAGTTCAGCGGCAGCGCACGCGAGAAGATCACCGCCGCAGGCGGTTCGGCCACCGAGCTGTCCTAGCTAGCTGAGCTGCGGAATCACTTCCGCGGCAAGGCGTTCCATCTGCTCGTGGTTCTCACCCGTGTCGGTGCCGACGGGATTCAGCAGCACCATCTGCGCCCCGGCGTCGATGACCTCACGCAACCCGCGCACCACGTCACCGGGTGTGCCGGACACCGGTACGTCCTGCACACCGGGCATGCGACCGTAGATGCGGTCCAGCCCGGCGAGCACGCGCTCCCGGGCCCTGGCCGCGTCGTCGTCGATCATCAGGTACACCCGTTTGCCGATGGTGAAGTCCGCGGGGTCCTTCCGTTGCTCGTCGAGTTCTTTGCGCACCACGGTGACGGCGCCGGCGAACGCCTCGGTGGTCGACGACCCGGCGCCCAGGAACGAGTCGCCGTGCCGCACCGCGCGGGCCAGCGCCTTGGGCGCCAGCCCCCCGAACCAGATCGGCGGATGCGGCCGCTGTACCGGCTTGGGCTGGATCGGCAGGTCGTCGACGTCGCGGAACTGACCGTGAAACGTCACCCGCGGCTCGTCGGACCAGGCCGCCTTCATCAGCTGCAGGCCCTCGGTGAAATACGAGATGAAGGTGTCCTTGTCCACGCCGAAGGCCGCGAATTGCCGCCTGCCGCCACCCGGCGCGACGCCGATGTCCAGCCGGCCGTGGCTGAGCCGGTCGACGGCGGTGGCGGCCGAGGCCAACTGCAGCGGGTCGTGCAACGACGTCACCAGCACCGCGACCCCAAGGCGCAGCCGCTCGGTGCAGGCCGCGCAGTAGGCCAGCAGCTCCAGCGGAGCCAGCAGCGGTGCGGGCCCGATGATCTGCTCGAGCAGCCAGCCGCCCTCGAAACCGAGCTCTTCGGCGCGCGAGAGAAATGCGCGCAAGCCGGCTGCGTCGAAGCCGTCGTAGTCGAATTGCGGGATCGCGATGGAGAACCTCACCCGACCACGGTACGGCCGCGCATCGGTAGTCTGCAGACATGTTCGCTTTCCTGCCTTCGATCCCCGGCGTCGGCGTGGTCCGGGCCCTCGCCGGCCGGGTCGACACCGCCCGCCATCACGGCGTGCCGAACGGCTGCGTGCTCGAGTTGGACCTGCGCTCGATGCCGCCGGAGACGTCGGGCTTCGATCCGCTGGCGATGATCACCGGGGGCGGCAGGCCGGTCGCGCTGCGCGACATGGTCGCCGCCATCTACCGGGCGGCCGAGGACCCGCGGGTGGCCGGGCTGATCGTCCGGGTCCAACTCAGCGCGTCGCCGTCGGCCGCGGTGCAGGAGCTGCGCGAGGCCATCGTTGCGTTCACCGCCGTCAAGCCGTCACTGGCGTGGGCCGAGACCTACCCGGGCACTCTGTCGTACTACCTGGCTTCGGCGTTCGGCGAGGTCTGGATGCAGCCCGCCGGAAGCGTCGGGCTGATCGGCTTCGCCAGCAATGCCACCTTCCTGCGCGACGCGTTTGACAAGGCCGGCATCGAAGCCCAATTCGTCGCGCGCGGCGAATACAAGTCGGCCGCAAACCGTTTCACCGAGCACGGCTTCACCGAGGCTCACCGCGAGGCCGTCACCCGGATGCTGGAAAGCCTGCAGGAGCAGGTGTGGGAGGCGGTCGCGCACTCGCGCAAGCTGGACGCCGGCGTGCTCGACGAGCTGGCCGACCGGGCCCCGCTGTCGCGCGAGGAGGCCGTGTCGTCGGGACTGGTCGACCGGATCGGGTTCCGGGACGAAGCCTATGACCGCATCGCGGAACTGGTTGGCGTGCAAGATGTTTCCGAGAAGAACACGCCGCCGCGGCTGTACCTGTCCCGCTATGCAGGCGCGTCCCGGTCCCGGCTGAGCCCGCCGGTGCCGTCGGTTCCCGGACGCCGCCCCAAGCCGAAGGTTGCCGTCATCAACATCGACGGCACGATCGTCGACGGGCGTGGCGGGCCGCAGTTCTTGCCGTTCGGTGCCTCCACCGTCGGGAGCGACACCATCGCCCCTGCGTTGCGGGAAGCCGCCGCCGACGAATCGGTGTCCGCGATCGTGCTGCGGGTGAACAGCCCCGGGGGCTCGGTGACCGCATCGGAAACCCTTTGGCGCGAGGCGAAAAGGGCTCGCAAGCACGGCAAGCCGGTGGTGACGTCGATGGGTTCGGTCGCCGCGTCGGGCGGCTATTACATCGCGGTGGCCGCCGACGCCATCGTGGCCAGCCCCGCGACCATCACCGGTTCGATCGGCGTGATCACCGGCAAGCTGGTGATTCGCGATCTGCTGGAGCGCCTCGGCGTCGGGCTGGACAGCGTGCGCACCAACGCCAATGCCGATGCCTGGTCGATCGAGACGCCGTTCACCCCGGAGCAGCGCGCCCACCGGGAGGCCGAGGCCGACCTGGTGTACGCCGATTTCCTGGAGCGGGTGGCCGACGGGCGCAACCTGACCACCGAGGCCGTCGATCGCGTTGCCCGGGGCCGGGTGTGGACAGGCGCCGACGCGCACGAGCGCGGCCTGGTCGACGAATTGGGCGGCTTCCGCACCGCGCTGCGGCGCGCGAAAATCCTTGCCGGACTTGACGAGGACACCGATGTGCGCGTCGTGACCTACCCGGGTGGCTCGCTGCTGGACATGCTGCGGCCGCGGGCCTCGTCGCAACCGGCCGCCGCGACGGTGCCCGATGCGCTGGGCGCGCTGCTGGGCCGCACCATCGGCGGCATCCTGGACAGCGTGGAACGGTCCTACACCGGGGCCAGCGCGTTGTGGCCGGGCCCCTGGCGGCTCTAGCTCAGCTTGGCGCTGATGAAGATGATCTCGCCGAGCGGGTCGTCGTTCTCGGGGGCGGGCGCCTCGATGCCGTTGCGCTCGAACAGTTCCGTCCGGGTTATGCCCTCGGGCCGCCACCCGAGGCTGGACAGGTAGTCGACGACGTGGTTGCGTTCGCCGGCATAGACCAGCGACGCCATGTCGATGTCGACGCCGTGCTCCCGGAATGATCCGGACATCTCGCGCACCCGTTCCGCATCGAAATCCACGATGCCGGGCACGAATTCGGTGGCGATGGTGCTGCCCGGCGCGCTGAGCGCGGTGATGTTGTCGAACAGCCGATCCTGGGCCTCCGGCGGCAGGTAGATCAACAGGCCCTCGGCCAGCCAGGCCGTCGGCGCCGTGGTGTCGAACCCCGCGGCCTTCAGCGCGGCGGGCCAGTCGGCGCGCAGATCGATGGGGATGGTGCGCCGCGACGCGGTCGGTGCGGCGCCGACATCGGCCAGGGTGCTGCTCTTGAACTCGATCACCCGCGGCTGGTCGATCTCGTAGACCACCGTGCCGGCCGGCCAGGGCAGCCGGAAGGCCCGCGAGTCCAGCCCGGAGGCCAGGATCACCACCTGACGCACCCCGCCGCCGGTGGAGGCGATGAAGTAGTCGTCAAAGTACTTGGTGCGCACCGCCATTCCGTCGACCATCGACTGGATGCGCACGGGCGAGGCGTTCTCGATCGCGTCCACGTCGAGGTCGCCGTCCATCATCTTGGTGAAGAAGTCCACTCCGACCGCGCGCACCAGCGGCTCGGCGAACGGGTCGTTGATCAAACCGCGGGGATCCTTGGTCGCCATCGCACGCCCGGCCGCGACCATGGTCGCGGTCGCGCCGACGCTGGATGCCAGATCCCACTCATCGTCGTGAGTGCGTGACATAGCCAGAACCCTAACCGAGCGTCACTTGAGGGTGGCGGCGACGTAGCTCAGGTCGCCGAAGGCCTCGACCACTTCCTCGGGGAATTCGAAGCCGTTGTGCGCGTAGAGTTCCCTGACGGCGTGGGCCGTCACATCCCAACCGTGCTCGGTCAGGTAGTCGACCACGACGCTGCGCTCACCCCGGTAGAACAGGTCACCCGCATCGAGGTTGAACCCGGCAGCGCGCCACCGCTCGGTGATGCGCTGCACGCGCTCGTCGGTGAAGGAATTGGGGTCCGGCACGTGCTCGGTCGCCAGCCGGCTGCCCGGCGCGCTGAGAGAGGCGATGTTGTCGAACAAGCGGTCCTGGGCCTCCGGCGGCAGGTAGGGCAGCAGTCCTTCGGCGCTCCACGCGGTGGGCTGGGTGACGTCAAAACCGCTCTCCCGCAACGCCGCGGGCCAGTCATCGCGCAGGTCGATGCCTACGGTTCGACGTTCGGCGGTCGGAGCGGCGCCGAGATCGGCCAGTGTATTCGTCTTGAAGGCGATGACCTGTGGCTGGTCGATCTCGTACACCACCGTGCCTGCGGGCCAGGGCAACCGGTAGGCCCTGGTGTCCAAGCCGGAAGCGAGGATCACCGCTTGGCGGACACCGCCGTTGGTGGCATTGAGGAAGAAGTTGTCGAAGAACCTGGTGCGCACCGTCATCTGCTCGGCCCTGGTCCTGCGGTTCATCAGCGGGTCGTCGCCGAAGTCGACCTCGCCGTCGAGAATCCGGATGAAGGGGTTCAGCCCGACGGCGCGGACCAGGGGATCGGCCAGTTGATCGTCAAGCAGCGGGTTGGGTCCTTGCGACGCCACGGCGCGGGATGCGGCGACCATCGTGGCCGTTGCTCCCACGCTGGACGCCAGGTCCCAGCTGTCGCCCTCGGTTCGTCCCGTTTCGGCGGTCATTTCAGTCGGCTCCTACTTCTCGAGGGTTCCGCTGGTGTACAGCATCTCGCCCATGCGCATGTCGTCGTCGGTGAGCGGGTCAAGTCCGTTGGCCGCGAACAGTTCTCCGATGCTGGCGCTGTTCAGCCGCCAGCCGCGGTCGGCCAGATAGGGAGCCGCCTCGTTGCGGTCGCCGAAGTAGACCAGGCCCGCCATGTCCAGCTCGAAACCGTGCGCACGCCAGCGCTCGGAGATCGCCTGCATGCGCTCCTTCATCTTCTCCTCGTCGCCGGGCTCGGGGTTGGGCGCGCTTTCGGTGGCCAGCCGGCTGCCCGGCGCGCTGAGCTCGGTGATGGTGTCCAGCAGGCGATCCTGCGCCTCGGGCGGCAGGTAGCCGAGCAGGCCCTCGGCGCTCCACGCGGTCGGCTGGGCCGGGTCGAACCCGGCGCTGCGCAGCGCGGTGGGCCAGTCGTCGCGCAGGTCGACGGCCGCCACCCGCCGCTCGGCGGTGGGGGCGGCGCCCAGGTCGGCCAGCGATCGGGTCTTGAATTCGATCACCTGCGGCTGGTCCACCTCGTAGACCACGGTGCCGGCCGGCCATGCCAACCGGTACGGGCGGGCGTCCAGCCCGGAAGCGAGGATCACCGCCTGCTTGATGCCGGCGTTCGTCGCGTCCAGGAAGAACTCGTCGAAGAACTTGGTGCGGACGGCCATGTTGTCCGCCATCCGCGACATTGCCCCGGCCGACCCCGCAGCACCGTCGTGCACGTCGTTCAGCTCGGCGGGATCCAGCTCACCGCTGGCTAACCGGGAGAGCAGGTCCACGCCGACCAGCTTGACCAGCGGCTCGGCGAAGGGGTCGTTGATCAGCGGTTTGTCGGCGCGGGTGGCCATCGCGCGGGCCGCCGCGACCATGGTCGCGGTCACGCCGACGCTGGACGCCAGGTCCCAGGTGTCGCCTTCGTACCTGGTGGAAGTCATTCGTGTGTCCCTATCGGAGGTAGTCAATCTAATATTTAGCCGATATAACAAGCTTCTCCCACTGTACGCTTCCCGCGATTCGCGGCAACCTTTACTGATGGCGTACGCGGTGGCGGGTAAACGGGCGCTCATCACGGGCGCCTCGTCGGGATTGGGTGCGGCCCTGGCGCGACGAATGGCGGCCCGGGGCGCGGTGGTGGGGCTGATCGCACGCCGCCGGGATCGGCTGGGTGAGGTGCTGGCCGACTGCCGGCGCGCCTCGCCGGACTCCGCCATGTGGGTGGCCGACCTGGCCGACACGGCGACGCTGGGCGACCTGGCGCTGCGGGCCTGGGATGCGCTGGACGGCGTCGACGTGCTGATCAACAACGCCGCGATGCCCAAGCGGCGCAGTGTCATCGCGCTGGATCCGGACGAGGCCGAAGACGTCATGCGGGTCAACTTCTTCGCCCCGATGCGCCTGACGCTGGCGTTGCTGCCGCGGATGCTGACCCGCGGATCGGGCATGATCGTCAACGTGTCGAGCGTTGGTGGCCGGCTCGGAATTATCCACGAAAGTGCCTATTTTGCAAGCAAATTCGCGTTGTGCGGGTGGAGCGAGGCGATGGCGGTGGACCTGCACGACACGCCGATCTCGGTGAAGCTGATCGAGCCCGGCCCGGTCGACACCGAGATCTGGGACCACCCGGGCAGCGAGGAACCCCTCTACCGGGGACCCAAGGTGGCCGCGGACGAGGTGGCCGACGGCATCCTCGCGGCGCTGGACGGTGAACGCTTCGAGCACTACCTGCCCGACATGAAAGCCGTCATCGACGCCAAAAACGCCGACCTGGACGCGTTCATCGCCGGTGCGGCGGGGATGGCGCGGCGATGAAGGCGCTCGTCTACGGCGTGCCACCGGAGCCCTTCGAGGTGCCCGGCGACGCCAACCCGTTGACCCAGAACCTGGCGCGCACCCCGACCGCCCTGCGCGACCTCCCGGATCCTGAACTGCCGCACGAGGACTGGGTGATCACCCGGCCGCGGCTGACCGGCATCTGCGGGTCGGATTCCAAGCAGATCCTGATGGACTTCGGCGAGGGCGACGCCGACAACGCCATGGCCGCGTTCTGTTCGTTCCCGCAAGTCATGGGCCACGAGGTGGTCGCCGACGTGGTGGCGCTGGGCCCCAAGGCCTGGGGGCTGAGCGTGGGGGAGCGGGTGGTGCTCAACCCGTGGCTGTCCTGCGGGCCGCGCGGTATCCAACCGCCCTGTCCCGCATGCGAAGCCGGTGACTACAGCCTGTGCTGGAGCTTCACCGACGGCGATATCAGGCCGGGCATCCACACGGGGGTGTCGGCCGACGTGACGGGCGGCTATGCCGAACTGATGCCCGCCCACGACTCCATGCTGTTCGCCGTGCCGGACTCGATTCCCGACGAGACGGCCGTGTTCGCCGACCCCTTCTCGGTGTCGCTGCACTCGATCACCCGCCACCCGCCGCCGCGCTCGGGCGCCGCCCTGGTGTACGGGGCCGGTTCGCTGGGGTTGTGTGCGCTCGCGATCCTGCGGGCGCTGTATCCCGACGTGGCGGTCGCGGTGGTGGCGCGCTTCGCCGCCCAGGCGGAGCTGGCCCGACGGTTCGGCGCCGCGAAAATCCTCGCGCACAAGCCGCGTACGGCCATTATCGAAGACCTCGTCGCCTGGTGCGGTGGCCGACTGCGCCAGCCGCTGCAGGGCCTGCCGATGGCCCACCCTGGCGCCGTCGACGTGGTCTATGACACCGTGGGCAAGCCCGAGACCTTCGAGGTGGGCGTCCGGGTCCTGCGGTCGCGGGGGACGTTGGTGAAGGCCGGCGTGCACGCCCCCGGCCGGTGGGAGGACAGCCCGCTCTACTTCAAAGAGCTCTCGTTCGTCGGCTCTAACGCCTTCGGTGTCGAGGAGGTGGACGGGCGGCGCAAGCACGCCATCGCCCACTACCTCGACCTGGCCGCCGCGGGCCGAATAGACCTGCGCCCCATGCTCACCCACACCTTCGGCCTACGGGAGTGGCGCGACGCCTTTCTGGCGATCGCCAATCAGGGCGACAGCGGCGCGGTGAAGGTGGGCATCGATCAGCGTCAGGTATTGGCCCGCAGATAGCCGTAGACCGAGGCGAAATTGCGGTTGACGTTCTCGGGGATCGGTACCGGGCCGCCGAGAGCGCGCGCGCCCCAGACGATTTGGGCTGTCCGCTCGACCAGCGCGGTGATGTGCAAGACCTTGTCCGGCCGGGGCCCCACCGCCACCAGGCCGTGGTTGGCGATCAGGGCGGCGCCGCGGCCCTGCAGCGCCCGCACGGCGTTGGTGCCGACCTCCGGCGTACCGGACGCCGCGTAATCGGTGCAGCGGACGTCGCCGCCGCAGTACACCGCGAACTCGTCGATGCACGCCGGGATCGATTCGTGGGCGATCGCGAACATGGTCGCCCACACCGGATGGCTGTGGATGACGCTGCCGATGTCGTCGAAGGCCCGGTAGCAGGCCAGGTGCAGCGCCATCTCCGACGACGGGGAGCGGCCCTCGGCCGCCTGCAAGACCGAGCCGTCGGCATCGACGAGCACCAGGTCGTCGAGCTGCATGTCGCGATAGTCCACCGACGACGGGGTGATGACAACGTTGCCGTCGGCCCGCCGCGCCGAGATGTTGCCGGCCGTGCCCTCCACCAGGCCGCGGCGCAGCATGTCCTTGGCGGCGTCCAGCACCGCGGTCTCGGGGTCGTCGACGAACTTCATGGCCCCAGCACCTCCGGGTTGACGATGTGAGCGGGCGCGTTGCCGGCCAGCAGCGCCTCCAGGTCGTCGGCCACCATCTGCGCCTGCCGCGCCTCGGTGTCGAAGGTGGCGCCCCCGATGTGCGGCGTCAGCACGACGTTTCGCATTGCCACCAGCGGGTGATCGGCGGGCAGCCATTCGCCGGCGAAGTGGTCCAGGCCCGCGGCGCCCACCTTGCCGGCGACCAGGGCGTCGACCAGGGCGTCGGTGTCGTGCAGCTGGGCGCGGGCGGTGTTGAGGAAGACCACGCCGTCGCGCATGGCCGCGAACTCGCGCGCGCCGATCATGCCGGTCGTGTCGTCGGTGACGGGGGCGTGCAGCGAGACCACGTCGGCCTCGCCGAGCAGCTCGTCGAGGCTGTGCCGGGCGTCGGGGTTGTAGGGGTCGTGCGCGATCACCCGCAGGCCCAGCCCGGACAATCGCCACTGCGTCGCGCGGCCGACGGCGCCGAGGCCCACCAGCCCGGCGGTGAGCCCCGCGATCTCGGCGGCGCGGAACCGCTGATACGGGATGCTGCCGTCGCGAAAGATGTTGCCGCTGCGGACATCCGCGTCCGCGGCGAGCACGTGACGGGTGGCGGCCAGCAGCAGCGCCACCGTCATCTCGGCGACCGCATCGGCGTTGCGCGCCGGGGTGTTCAGCACCGGAATGCCGGCCGCGGTGGCCCCGGCGATGTCGACGTTGTTGGGGTCGCCGCGGGTGGACGCGATCACCCGCACGTCCTGCTCGAACACCGGGCCGCGCACCGAATCGCCTTCCACCACCACGATTTCGGCGGCTTCGCGGGCGATCCTCTCGGCCAGCTGCTCGGGGCTGTAGATGCGCAGCGGGGTCTGCTCGATCCAGGGGTCGTACACCACGTCGGCCAGCTCTCGCAGTTTGGCGAAGCCCGGCCCCCGCATCGGGGCGGTCACCAACGCGCGCGGTTTGGACGTCACGAGTGCCAATGCTGGCGTACGGTGACGCCCGTGTCACGCAAAGACGTCACAATCGGCATCGACGTCGGCAGCACCGCGGTCAAGGCGATCTCCGCCGACGCCGACGGCAACGTGACGGCCCGCGTGCGCATCCCCCACGAGCTGCGGGTACCGGCGCCCGACCGGCTGGAGCACGACGCCGAGGCGGCGTGGCGGCGCGGACCGTCGGCGGCCCTGAACGAACTGGTCCACCAACCCGGCATCGCCGCGGCGGCCGTCTCGGCGATGGTGCCGTCGATGACCGCCGTCGACGACACCGGCGCGCCCATCACGCCGGGCCTGCTCTACGGCGACGGCCGGGGCCGCACGCCCGGCGGGGACGCGCAGCCGCTGCCCGCGCTCGGCGAGGCCGCCGAATTCCTGCGCTGGACGGCCCGACAGGCGCCGGACGCCGCCGGCTACTGGCCCGCGCCGGCGGTGGCCAACCACGCGCTGTCGGGGCAGGCGGCGATCGACATCGCCACCGCCGCCACCGCGTTCCCGTTGTTCGACGGAACCGGCTGGAATCCCGAGGCCTGCGCCGAGCGCGGCGCGGCCGTCGAGCAGCTGCCGCGGGTGGTGAGCATGGGCGCCGTCGTCGGGCAGTTGCGCGGCACCGACGCCGCGCTGGCCACCGGCGCCATCGACGCGCTGTGCGAACAGATCGTGGCCGGCGCCGACCACGATGGCGACGTGCTGGTGATGTGCGGCACCACGCTGATCGTGTGGACCACCATCGCCGAGGCCCGGCAGGTGCCCGGCCTGTGGACCATTCCGCACACTGCGCCCGGCAAGAGCCAGATCGGCGGGGCCAGCAACGCCGGCGGGCTGTTCCTCGGCTGGGTGGATCGCGTTGTGGCACCGGCGGATCCGACCGCCGTCGAACCCGGGCGCGTCCCGGTGTGGGCGCCGTATCTGCGCGGCGAACGCACGCCGTTTCACGATCGGGACCGCCGGGGGGTGCTCGAGGCGCTGGATCTGACCCACGACGCCGCCGCGCTGCGCCGCGCCGCCTACGAAGCGTCCGGGTTCGTGGTCCGTCGGCTCATCGAACTAGGCGGGGCGCCGGTGTCGCGCATCGTGGCCACCGGCGGCGGTACCCGGGTGGGGCCGTGGCTGCAGGCCATCGCCGACGCGACCGGGCGGCCGGTCGAGGTGTCCGGGGTGGCGGAGGGGGCCGCGTTGGGGGCGGCATTCCTGGCGCGCATGGCGGTCGGCCTGGAGACGACGGTCGCCGACGCGGCCCGATGGGCCCGCACCGAGCGCATCGTCGAGCCCGACCCGGCCTGGGCGAGCGCGGTCGAGGATCGCTACCAGCGCTTCGGCGAGCTGGGAAACCGCAGATGTAGCGCGGTGGCCCCACCGGCGTTCTAGGCTGGTGGAATGACCGACCAGGACCGCAAAGCCGCCCGCCGCGAAATCGCCGACGCCCTGTTGAAAGCCCTCGAGCGACGGCACGAAGTGCTCGACCTCATCGTGGAGGCCGACAACAAACCGGAGGCGGTCAAGGCCATCGCCGGTTTGCTGGGCACGTCGCAGACGGGTGCCGAGGCGGTGTTCGGCCTGTCCTTTGACCGACTCACCAAGGATTCACGCAAGACGATCCAGGCCGAACTCGAGGACCTGAACAAACAGCTGAGCTTCACCCTGGGCGAGCGTCCGGCGAGCTCGGGGGACACCCTCGAACTCCGGCCGTTCTCCGCGAGCGAGGACCGCGACATCTTCAGCATCCGCACCGAGGACATGGGTGGCGCGTCGGGCGACGGATCCGGCGGCCAAGCCGGCAACCTCGACGACGAGATCAAAGCCGCGCTCGCACGTGTAGACGACGAAGAGGCCGCGTGGTTCGTCGCGATCGACTCCGGTGAGAAGGTCGGCATGGTCTTCGGCGAGCTGTCCCACGGCGAGGTGCAGGTACGCATCTGGATTCACCCCGAGCACCGCAAGCGGGGTTACGGCACCGCCGCGCTGCGCAAGTCGCGCTCGGAGCTGGCGTGGTGTTTCCCCGCCGCGCCGCTGGTCGTCCGGGCGCCGGCCGCCAAACCCAGCTAGGGACTACTGCCGAACGGCGGTCAGCGAGATGCTGTTGCGCAGCGCATCGAGGCTCTCGCCCGGCGGCACGGACAGCCCGGCGCCGGCGAACTGATCGGCGCGGGTGCGCGCCGAGATCTGCCAGCCGGCCGCGCTCAGGTAATCGGCAGCGGGGGTGCGCTCGCCCCGGTAGACCAGCGTCGACACGTCGACGTCGAAGCCGTAGTGGCCCCAGCGCCTGGCCATCGCCTGCGCGCGCCTTTCCAGCAGGTGCGGGGTGCCGCCGTCGTGGTACTCGGTCGCCAGCCGGCTGCCCGGGGCGCTGAGCGTGGTGATGGCGTCGAACAGCCTGTCCTGCGCCTCCGGCGGCAAATACATCAACAGGCCCTCTGCACTCCACGCGCTGGGTCGCGACTCGTCGAAACCTTTGTCCCGCAACGCATTCAGCCAGTCGTCACGTAGGTCGACCGAAACTGTGCGGCGCTCCGCCGTGGGCTGGGCGCCCAGCTTCGCCAGCGTGGTGGACTTGAACTCGATGACGGCGGGCTGATCGACCTCGTACACCACGGTGCCCGCCGGCCAGGTCAGGCGGTACGGGCGCGAATCCAGGCCGGAGGCCAGGATGACGACCTGGCGGATGCCGGAAGCGGTTGCGTCGGTGAAGAACTCGTCGAAGTAGCGGGTGCGCACGGCCATCATGTTGACCATGCGCTGCAGGTTGAACTCGACGTCGGGGTCGGCGTCGGCGTCGATGCCGCCCGTCTCGTCGGTGATCTCGCCGTCGAGCACGCGGATGAAGAATTCCGCGCCCACCGCACGAACCAGCGAGTCGGCGAACGGATCGTCGATCAGCGCGCCGGGCTGCCGGCCGGCCAGCGCCCGGCAAGCGGCGACCCACGTCGCCGTGGCGCCCACGCTCGTGGCCAGGTCCCAGGTGTCTTGATCGGTGCGTGTCACGAAGCCTCCTCGGTCAATGTCGCGGTGACGTATCGGATGTCGCCGAAGGCGGCCATCGACGACTGCTCGGGGAAGTCAAAACCGTTGGCCGCGTAAAGTTCCGGGGTGCTGTGCACCGACGAGCGCCAGCCCCGCTCGGACAGGTAGTCCACCACGTCGTTGCGTTCGCCCGGGTAGACGAGGTCGGCCCAGTTGAGGTCCAGCCCCATGCGCCGCCAGCGCTCGCTGATCTCGCGGCCGCGCTTTTCGATGCGACCGCGGATGTCGGGGACGTAGCCGGTGCCGATCCTGCTGCCCTCGGCGGACAGCGCGGTGATGTGGTCGAACAGGCGGTCCTGGGCGTCCGGAGGCAGATAACCCAGCAGCCCTTCGGCGCTCCACGCCGCGGGTGCGCCCGTGTCGAATCCGCTGTCGGCCAACGTCGCCGGCCAGTCGTCGCGCAGATCGACCCCCACCGCCCGCCGGTCCGCGCTCGGTGTCGCGCCCAGCTCCGCCAGGGTGCGGGTCTTGAACTCGATCACCCGGGGCTGGTCGATCTCGTAGACGACCGTCCCGGGCGGCCAGACCAGCCGGTAGGCGCGGGTGTCCAGCCCGGAGGCCAGGATGACGGCCTGGCGGATACCGGAGTTGGCCGCGTCGAGGAAGAACGAGTCGAAGAACCGGGTGCGCACCGCCATGCCCTCACCGAGGCGCCGCGGGGTGAACGCCGGATCGTCCGCGGGTGTCTCGATGTCCCCGTTCATCATCCGGATGAAGGCCTCGACGCCGACGGCACGCACCAACGGCTCGGCGAAGGGGTCGTCGATCAACGGGTCGGGCCCCTTGGAGGCCAGCGCCCGCCGGGCGGCCACCGCGGTGGCGGTGGCGCCCACGCTGGACGCCAGATCCCAACTGTCGCCGTCTGATCGCTTGCTGTCGGTCTCCGGCATGGCACCCTCCTAGGTCGATGGTCGCGGCCCGCCGCGCTTGCGATAGCCACGGCCGCGCTTGTGACCGCTCCTAACTAGCGCAGGGTGGCGGTGACGGCGACGATGTTGCGGAACTGCGCCATCGCCTCGTCGTCGTGGAATTGCAGGCCATAGTCGCCGAACAGTTCGCGGCGTGGCCGCGAGGCCACCTCCCAGCCCTTACCGGTGAGGTAGTCGACGACGTTGCTGCGCTCGCCGTCGAAGAACAGTCCCGACAGGTCGATGTCGCAGCCGACCTTCGCCCAGCGGTCGTTGAACTCCTGGGCGCGTTGCGACATCGTCGTGCCGGCGGTGTCGGGGTGATATTCGGTGGCCAGCCTGCTGCCGGGCGCGCTGAGCTCGGTGATGTTGTCGAAGAGTCGGTCCTGGGCGTCGGGCGGCAGGTACATCAGCAGGCCCTCGGCGCTCCACGACGTCGGCTGCGTCACGTCAAATCCGCTGGCGCGCAATGCGGCCGGCCAGTCCTCGCGCAGGTCGATGCTGACCGTGCGCCGCTCGGCGGCCGGGGCGGCAGCCAGGCTGGACATGGTGGTGGTCTTGAACTCGATGACGGCGGGCTGATCGACTTCGTAGACCACGCTGCCGGACGGCCAGCTCAGCCGGTAGGCCCGGGCGTCCAGGCCGGCCGCCAAAATCACCGCCTGGCGTACGCCGTCGCGGGCGGCGTTGAGGAAGAAGTCGTCGAAGAAGCGGGTGCGCACGGCGATGGAATCGGTCTCCAGCCCCAGGTCCTTGCCGCCGCCCTCGTGGCCCTCGGAGTCGGCGACCTCACCGTCGACCAGGCGCCGGAAGAAATCCAGGCCCACGGCGCGCACCAGGGGCGCCGCGAACGGGTCGTTGATGATGGGCCTGGGGGCTCCGCTCGCCAGTGCGCGGGCCGCGGCGACCATCGTGGCCGTGGCACCGACGCTCGAGGCCAAGTCCCAGCTGTCTTGGTCAGTGCGAGTCATGCTGCTCCCAAGTTATTTAGCAAATGCAACGAGTCAGAGGAACTCTACGCCTCACGGCTTACGGCTTCCTGTGTTTTTTCGGGCGCGTTGCGGTCGCGGCGCAAACACCCGGTGAACGGCGCCGCGAGGGGTCGCAGGAAAGGCCCTGACCAGACCTGCCCGTACCAGCTGTTAGTCTCGTACACGGTTTGACGCGCTATAGAGAAGTCGGCCGTACGTCCTGGCCTGCGGGTGTTGGGCGCGTGATGCAGGAAACCCCCGGCTGCGCAGGAGGAAGAGTTGCTTTCCGCTTTCATCTCATCGCTGCGGACAGTGGACCTGAGACGGAAGATCCTCTTCACGCTTGGCATCGTCGTCTTGTATCGGGTCGGCGCCGCGCTACCGTCCCCTGGCGTCAACTACCCGAACGTCCAGCAGTGCATCAAAGAGGCCAGCGGCGGCGCGGCCGGACAGATCTACTCGCTGATCAACCTGTTCTCGGGTGGCGCGCTGCTCAAACTCACCGTGTTCGCGGTGGGGGTGATGCCCTACATCACCGCCAGCATCATCGTGCAGCTGCTCACGGTGGTCATCCCGCGGTTTGAGGAGCTGCGCAAGGAAGGCCAGTCCGGCCAGGCCAAGATGACGCAGTACACGCGTTATCTGGCGATCGCCCTGGCCATCCTGCAGGCCACCAGCATCGTGGCCCTGGCGGCCAACGGCGGGCTGCTGCAGGGCTGCTCGCTGGACATCATCGCCGACCAGAGCATCTTCACGCTGGTCGTCATCGTGCTGGTGATGACCAGCGGCGCGGCGCTGGTGATGTGGATGGGTGAGCTGATCACCGAGCGCGGCATCGGCAACGGCATGTCCCTGCTGATCTTCGTCGGCATCGCGGCCCGCATCCCCGCCGAGGGCAAGACGATCCTGGACAGCCGCGGCGGGATGATCTTCGCCGCCGTCCTGATCGCCGCGCTGGTCATCATCGTCGGCGTGGTCTTCGTCGAGCAGGGCCAGCGCCGGATCCCGGTCCAGTACGCCAAGCGCATGGTCGGCCGCCGCATGTACGGCGGAACGTCGACGTACCTGCCGCTCAAGGTCAACCAGGCCGGTGTTATTCCGGTCATCTTCGCGTCCTCGCTGATCTACATCCCGCACCTGATCACCCAGTTGATCCGCAGCGGCGCCGGCGGCGTGGGCAACAGCTGGTGGGACAAGTTCGTCGGCACGTACCTGTCCGACCCGAGCGACCCCGTCTACATCGCGATCTACTTCGGCCTCATCATCTTCTTCACGTACTTCTACGTGTCGATCACGTTCAATCCCGACGAGCGTGCCGACGAGATGAAGAAGTTCGGCGGCTTCATCCCCGGCATCCGGCCCGGCAAGCCGACCGCCGATTATCTGCGTTTCGTGCTGAGCCGGATCACCCTGCCGGGTTCGATCTACCTCGGCGCAATTTCGGTGCTGCCAAACTTGTTCTTGCAGATCGGCAACAGCGGAGCGGTTCAGAATCTGCCGTTCGGCGGTACCGCGGTGTTGATCATGATCGGCGTGGGCTTGGATACGGTCAAGCAGATCGAGAGTCAGCTCATGCAGCGCAACTATGAAGGGTTCCTCAAGTGAGAGTCGTTTTGCTGGGACCGCCGGGGGCGGGCAAGGGAACGCAGGCCCAGAAGCTCTCGGAAAAGCTGGGGATCCCGCAAATCTCCACCGGTGAGCTGTTCCGCAGCAACATCGAGAACGGGACGAAACTCGGCCTGGAGGCCAAGCGCTACCTGGACGCCGGCGACCTGGTGCCCTCGGAGCTGACCAACCAGCTCGTCGACGACCGGCTGAACGACCCCGACGCCGCCAACGGCTTCATCCTGGACGGCTACCCGCGCTCGATCGAGCAGGCCAAGGCGCTGCACGAGATGCTGGGACGCCGGGGGACCGACATCGACGCGGTGCTGGAATTCCGGGTCTCCGAGGACGAGCTGCTGCAGCGGCTGAAGGGCCGCGGCCGCGCCGACGACACCGAAGAGGTCATCCTGAACCGGATGAAGGTCTACCGGGACGAAACGGCGCCGCTGCTCGACTACTACAGCCACGAACTCAAGACGGTCGACGCCATCGGCACCATGGACGAAGTGTTCGCCCGCGCGCTGCAGGCACTGGGCAAGTAGGGATGAACCCGCTGGCGCGGCTGCGGAGTCGCAAGGTGGTGCCGCAGCGCAGTGCCGGCGAACTCGACGCCATGGCCGCGGCGGGCGCGGTGGTCGCGGCCGCGTTGCAGGCGGTCCGCGCGGCCGCGGTTTCCGGGGTGTCGACGCTGAGCCTGGACGAAGTCGCCGAATCGGTGATCCGGGACGCCGGCGCGGTGCCGTCGTTCCTGGGCTATCACGGCTATCCCGCGTCGATCTGCGCGTCGGTCAACGAGCGGGTGGTGCACGGGATCCCGTCGGCCGCCGAGATTTTGGCGCCCGGCGACCTGGTGTCGATCGACTGCGGCGCGGTGCTGGACGGCTGGCACGGCGACGCCGCGGTCACCTTCGGGATCGGGACGCTGGACGCGGCCGACGAGGCGTTGTCGCGGGCGACCCGGGAATCGCTGGAGGCCGGGATCGCGGCGATGGTGCCCGGTAACCGGCTGACCGACGTGTCGCACGCCATCGAGATGGGGACGCGCGACGCCGCGGCCCGGTATTCGCGGGCCTTCGGGATCGTGGAGGGCTACGGCGGCCACGGCATCGGCCGGCAGATGCACATGGACCCCTTCCTGCCCAACGAGGGCTCGCCCGGGCGCGGACCCCTGCTGGCCGCCGGCTCGGTGCTGGCCATCGAACCCATGCTGACGCTGGGCACCGGCAAGACCGTGGTGCTCGACGATCAGTGGACAGTCACCACCACCGACGGGTCGCGCGCGGCGCACTGGGAGCACACCGTCGCGGTCACCGAGGCCGGCCCGCGCATCCTGACTTTGGCCTCCTAGCAGGGCTAGCCTTGAACTAAACGCCCACTCGCCTCGTTTCAGTAGTCGGAGGTGATGGAGTGGCTCGGGTTGCTGGCACGGGGAGGGCGTCCGGGGCTGCCGAGGCCGCTCTGATGAAGGCGCTGTACGACGAGCACGCCGCGGTGCTGTGGCGTTACGCGTTGCGGCTGACGGGGGACGCGAGCCAGTCCGAGGACGTGGTCCAGGAGACGCTGCTGCGGGCTTGGCAACACCCCGAGGTCGTCGGCGATACCGAGCGCTCGGCGCGGGCGTGGCTGTTCACCGTGGCCCGCAACATGATCATCGACGATCGGCGCAGCGCGCGGTTTCGCAACGTCGTCGGCTCCACAGACGTTTCGGGGGCACCCGAACAGTCCACGCCGGATGAGGTCAATGCGGCGCTGGACCGGTTGCTGATAGCGGACGCGATGGCCCAGTTGTCCGCCGAGCACCGAGCGGTGATCGAACGGTCCTACTACCGCGGTTGGACCACCACACAGACTGCTGCAGACCTCGGCATCGCCGAGGGAACGGTGAAGTCGCGACTACACTATGCCGTGCGGGCGTTGCGACTCACTCTGCAGGAGCTCGGGGTTACCCGATGAGGGCCTCGGAGATGCTTGAGGGGTGAGAAGAATGGATGAAATGAGGACGCCGGTGGCCGATCTCGGCCCTCCCGAAGACCGCTACGCGATGTGGGATGCCGCATACGTGTTGGGCTCTCTGCCGGCCGCGCAACGCCGCGAATTCGAGACGCACCTGGCACACTGCCCGGCCTGCCGGGAGGCCGTCGCCGACCTCAGCGGCGTGCCGGCCCTGCTGTCCCAGCTCGACGGTGACGAGGTGGCCGCGCTCGACCAGTCCGGTCCGGCCCCGGAGGTGTCGCCGAAATTGCTGCCGTCCCTGCTGGCGACGGTTCGTTGGCGCCGGCGCCGCACCCGGATAGTGACCTGGGTGGCGTCGACGGCCGCGGCCGCGGTGCTGGCCATCGGGGTGTTCGTCGGTCTCGAGGGATGGTCGTCGACTCCGTCCCAGCAGGTGACTGCAGCGTCGGAGCCGATGGCTCAGGTGGGCACCAGCCTGCTGACGTCGACGGTCGCCGTCAGCAGCCAGCACTGGGGCACATCGATCAACCTGCGCTGCGTGTGCCTGGCTCCGCTGACCGCGCACCACGACACGCTCGCGATGGTCGTGGTGGGGCGTGACGGCAGCCAGACCCGGCTGGCGACCTGGGTGGCCGTGCCCGGCCACACCGCGACGCCCGCGGGCGCGATCTCGACCCCGGTCGATCAGATCGCCGCCGTGCAGGTGGTGGCCGCCGATAGCGGCCAGGTGCTGCTGCAACGCTCGCTGTAGGGATCGGAGCCAGCGTGTCCGGCTACGCCCGTCCGCTTCGGGTGCTCGTTGTGGGCGCCGGCGTCGCCGGCATCTCCGTTGCCCGCGGGTTGCTCCGCGACGGACACGACGTCACCATCTTCGAGCGGCGTCCCGATGTGCGGGCCGCCGGCGGCGCGGTGACCATCTGGTCCAACGGTGAGACGGTGCTGAGCCAGCTGGGCGTCGACATGGACGGTGCCGGCCGGCCGCTGGCCAGCGTCCGCGCCGTGACGTCCACCGGCCGC
The DNA here is from genome assembly GCF_054660795.1 of Mycobacterium sp. MUNTM1. Classification (NCBI taxonomy): domain Bacteria; kingdom Bacillati; phylum Actinomycetota; class Actinomycetes; order Mycobacteriales; family Mycobacteriaceae; genus Mycobacterium; species Mycobacterium sp. MUNTM1. The sequence goes on along the minus strand of NZ_BAAGDE010000011.1, from coordinate 7,477 downwards.
AGGCTCGCCACCCTCGACGTGGCCACGATGGCGCGGCGACTGGGCGCACCCGTCCGGATGGTTCCGCGTCGCGTTCTGCTGGACCGACTGCTGGACGGGTTTGCGACCGAGCGCATCCGGTGCAACTCCCGGGTGATCGCGTTGGCCCGCACCGGTAACGGGGTCCGCGTCGACTTCGGCGACGGCTCCGCGGCCGAGGGCGACGTGCTGATCGGCGCCGACGGGCTGCACTCGGTGGTGCGCGAATGCGTTGGCGCGCAAGGCGCCCGGCCCACCGGCTGGTGCAGCTGGCAGGGGCTGGCCGCCGTCCCGGAGATCGCGGACTCCGATGCCGCACTCATGATCATCGGCGCGCACGGCAACCTCGGCCTGTGGCCGGCCGGCGGCGCCGACGTGCAGTGGTGGTTCGACCTGCCGTGGTCGTACGACTTCGTCAGGCCGCAGCGTCCGATCGAGCTGATCCGGTCGCACTTCTCCGGATGGTCCGACCCGGTCGATCGGGTGCTCGCGACGTTGACCGACGACGATCTGGCCCGCTCACCCTTTCCGCATTTTCGGCACCCGATTCCGCGCGCGGGCCGCGGCCCGGTCACGTTGCTCGGCGATGCCGCGCACACGATGCCGCCCACCCTGGCGCAGGGGACCAACCAGGCCCTGCTCGACACGATGGTGCTGTGCAAGGCGCTGGCGGACCTGCGTCGCGGGACGAACGGCCGCGGCACCGATGTTTCGCGCGCGCTGCGGTGGTACGAGAAGACCCGACGACGCAAGGTCATGGCCGTGTCGTGGGTGGCGTCGCTGCCGGTCTCGCACGGTGAATCCGTGCTGAGGCCGGCCGCACTGATATCGGACCGGGTGCAGGCCTCGGCGCTGACGACGTTTCTGCGCGCCACGAGCCACCGCCGGATGTCCGCTCAAATCAGCCGAAACTTGGGGGTAGTGGCGAAGATCCCGTCGAGCCCGTGAACGACGCGGCCGATTCCGTAACTGTGCGAGGCGATTTCGATGCGCCCTCCCGCTGGCTGTGGCTGGTGAAGTGGTGCGTGCTGGCCCTGCCGCACTACCCGATTCTGATAGCGCTCTACCTGGTGTATCCGCTCTCGACGATCGCCGCCGGCGTGGCCATCCTGTGCACCGGGCGATATCCGCGGCCGCTCTTCGACTTCAACGTCGGGGTGCTGCGCTGGTCCTGGCGGGTGATGAACTACCGGTTCCCGATGAACAGCACCGACCAATACCCGCCCTTTTCCCTCGCGTCTCGGCCCGACTACCCCGGTGATCTCGCGGTCGACTATCCGGAGCGGCTGAAAAACTCGGCGGTGCTGGTGAAGTGGCTGCTGGCGATCCCCCAGATTTTGGTGTGCTGGTCGATGGAGGCGCCGCTGCAGGTGCTGTGCGTCATCTCCGCGCTGGCGTTGTTGTCCACCGGAACGATCCCGCGGGGCATCTTCGATCTGCTCATGGGCATGGTGCGCTGGCGGTACCGGGTGGCGGTCTACGTGTCGTTGATGCGCGACGAATATCCGCCGTTCCGCATGGATTTGGGTGGCCGATGATCACCCGTAATGTCCTGTTCCCGTATGTCTATCGATTCGGTCAGCCGATTTTCGACCGGTTGTTCTATCACCGGTATCGACGGGCCGCGTTGAGCAACGCGACCGGCCGGCTGTTGATGATCGGCCTCGGGCCCGGGACCGACCTGACGTTTCTGCCCGCCGCGGTGACGTCGGTGGCCGCGGTGGAACCCGACGCGTCATTTCGGCGGATGGCCGCCCGACTCGCTTTCCGCCGCGGCATCGCGGTCGACATCGTCGAGGGGACCGGTGAGTCGATTCCCTTCCCGGACAACCGTTTCGACTCGGTGCATATCGGCCTGGTGTTGTGCTCGGTCGACGACGTGACCGCAACCCTCGGCGAGATCCGCCGGGTGTTGACGCCCGGGGGCAGGCTCGTCGTCCTCGAACACGTGCGGGGGGAAGGCGCGACGGGCCGGTTCCAGGACCTGATCGCCAAGCCGTGGTCGTGGCTGGCCGGCGGTTGTGAGCCCAACCGGCGGACCCTCGACGCGATCGCCGCGGCGGGATTCGATACCACCGGGCTGCACAGCATTCCGCGAACGCCGGTGCCCTTCCCGTGCAAACCCCATCTGCAGGGATTCGCCGTCCTCACTCGACGCTGACGGCCTCGATGATGGACAGGTACGCCGCCCGCCGTGCCGGGGGCAGTGAGCCGAGCAGGCTGATCGCCAGCGCGCCGATCGTGAAGGCGAGCGCCAGCGGACTCAGCCGGAAACCGACTTCGAAATTCATCACGTCCCCACTGATGCGGCTGAACAGCCACTGATCCGTCAGCCCCAGCGCCAGGCCCAAAACGCCACCGACGACGCCGATTCCGGCCGCCTCGGCCAGGACCATCCGCAAGGCGAAGCTCCGGCTGGCTCCCATCGCGCGCAGCACCCCGATTTCGCGCCGGCGTTCGATCACCGACAGCGTCAGCGTGTTGAGCAGCGCGACCCCGGCCACCGCCACCACGATGACCCACACCGCGTTGGCGATGAACATGCTCTGGTGCAGCGGAGCTTCCAGTCCCGCCAGCGCCGCGCGACCGTCGTACACGTGATTCGGCGCGGGCACCGCCTCGCGGACGGCGGCCAGCAGCCGCTGCCGATTCACCCCGGGGGCCGCGGCGATCTGCAGTGTCGTCGCGGCCGGGCGATCGAACCACGCCCGCAGGTGAGCGAGGTCGATCCCGACCGTGCCGATGACGGTGGAGAAGAACGGCACCACGGCGAGCACCGTCGTCTCGCGCGGGCCGTGCGGTGTCTGCAGCCGCAATTGCTCGCCGGCCCGGACGTGCAGAATCGCGCCCAGATTCTGCGTGAGCACCACGCCCCGCCCGGCGAGCACATCGGTGCGCACACGCTCGTCGAGAGCCCGCAAGAGCGCGTCATGGCTGCCGGTGGAAAACCCGTCGAGCAGCACGCGGGTACCGCCGACGACGGCGAACCCGAACGCGCCCTCGGTGATTCGCGCCACGCCCGGGATTGCCGCGACCTTCTCGGAAAGACCTTGTGGCAGAACGTCGGTGGGGTAGCTGTCGGGTGGGTCCGCGCTCACCCAGACGTCGACATCGGCGACCGGCGACAAGATCTGCCGCGCCGAGCGGATCATGTCGGCGTTCGTACCCGTGATCACGACGGTGGTGAGCACCCCGATCAGCACGGTCATCACCGTCGCCCAGACCCGGCGCGGCGCACGCCGGATGGTGGCCGCCGCGAGGGCCCCGACCGATCCGAACACACGCGCCGTCGCCGCCGTGGCGGTGACGATGGGGACGGTGAGCGCGAAGCCCAGGGCGATCTCGGCGCCCAACAGCGCGGCCATCGCGACGACCGCGGAGCTGTCGCGCTGGCCGGTCACGATCGACGTCGACCCGGCCAACACCGCGATCGCGCCGGCGCCACAGGCGATGCGCAACCAGCGGGGCACCACGTCGGCGGCCGAGGCCCCCACCGGTGCGAGCGCCTCGATCGGTGAGACCTTGTACACCTGCCGTGCCGCCATCGCCGACGCCGCCACGCTGGTGAGCGCCGTCACCGCCAGCGCCAGCGGTATCGCGTAACCGGGCAGCCAATACTGCACGCGGGCTTCGAGCCCCTGTGTCACCGCCGGGGGCAGCCGGCCAATCGCGATGTGGCCCGCCATAATTCCCACGCCGGACCCGATGGCCCCGCCGATCAGCCCGAGGATCGCGGCCTCGGCGACCATGTCGCCGACAATGGTGGCGCGCCGGGCACCGATCGCGCGCAGCATCGAGATGACCGGGCGCCGCTGGGTGATCGCCATCGTCATCGTGGTGTAGATCAAGAACGCGCCGACCACCAACGCGACGGCGGCGCCCAGCAGGGCCATGTAATTCATCAGCCGCACGCCGTCACCGGCCCGGGCCGCCCGGAAGCTGGGGGCGGCGACGATCGCGCGGCCGTGCACGGCACCGTTGACCGCCGCGCGCACCGCGCCGAGGTCGGCGCCGGGCCTGGTGGCGATCAGGATCGAGTCGAGTTGGCCGGCGCGGCCGGTGGCGTTCTGCGCCAACGCAAGCGGCGCGAGCACGTAGTGCCCGCCGTTGAGGTCCGCGTCTCGCTTACCCGCGAGCACGCCGGTGACCGTGACCGATGCCGAACCCAGTTGGAACGCCTGGCCTTTCGCATAGCCGACGCGCGGTCCGACCTGAACCCCGGCCGGCGTCGAGGGGGGCGTCTGCGCGGGCTGGATGCCGCCCTTTTGTAGCGCCTCCTTGAGGGCACCACCCAGGGCGGCGGTGCTGGCATCCGTCCCCAGCAGCAGCACCGGCCCCGACGGCGTGGCTACCGACGTCCGGATCATCGGCGCCGCGGTGGCGACGCCCGGGACCGCGGCCACCTCGGCCAGGATCGAGTCGGGGAATCCGGCGTCGGTGATGCCGGACACCTCGAGCGCGGCGACGCCGGCGATGCCGTCGGCCAGCCGGCTGACCGATCCGGTAATCGACCCGAAGATTCCGAACACCGCAACCAAATACGTTGCGGAGACGGCCATTACCGCGATCGACGCGGACGTCCGGCGGCGATGGGTGGCGAGCTCGCGCAGGCTGAACACCCGCAGCCTGCTCGCCGTGGCCGTGATCGCGGACGCGCGTTTCACCCGGCGACCGCCATGACGTCCGAACCGACCCGGCCGTCCTGCAGCGTGATCACCCGGTCGGTGGCCGCGGCCGCATCGGAGTTGTGGGTCACCATCACCACCAGCCGGCCCGGACCGTCCTCGTGCGCGACCTCGGCAAGCAGCGCCAAAATGGCTGCCCCGGTGGTGGAATCGAGGTTGCCGGTGGGCTCGTCGGCAAGAATCAGCGGCGGGTTCATCATCAGGGCGCGCGCCACCGCGACCCGCTGCATCTGGCCGCCGGACAGTTCCGCCGGCCGGTGCTGGGTCCGGTTGCCGAGCCCGACCCGATCCAGCAGCCGGATGGCGTCCGGCTTGGCCGTGCCCAGCCGGACACCGTCGAGCAGCTTGGGGATCGCCACGTTCTCCCACGCCGACAGCGTCGGCAACAGGTTGAAGAACTGGAAAATGAAGCCGACCCGGTGATGGCGGAACCGCGACTGCTCTTCGTCGCGCAGCCGGCCGATCTCCTCGCCGTCGAAGGCGATCGACCCGTAATCGGGGGAATCCAGCGCGCCGAGCAGGTGCAGCAGCGTGCTCTTACCCGCCCCGGAGGGCCCGACGACCGACACGAACTGCCCGTCGTCGAGCCGCAGGCTGACCTCGTCGAGTGCTCGCACCGATTGACCGCCGACCGTGTACTCGCGCGCCACGTCGCGCAGTTCGATCGTCATCTAGACACCACGAGGGCGACCGATAAACGGTTCAGGAACGACACTGAACCGTCGGGGCCGCCAGCTCGTTTCTTCAGGCATGCCCGGCAGGTACCGGGTGGTCGACCATATCGTCGAGCACCTAGCGGCAATCGGAGTCGACCACGTCTTCGGGGTGGACGGCGCCAACATCGAGGACGTGTACGACGCCGCGCACTTCCACCCCGAGATCAACGCGGTGCTGGCCAAGCACGAGTTCTCCGCGGCCACCATGGCCGACGGGTACAGCCGCAGCGGGGCCGGCCTGGGTGTGGTCGCCGCGACCTCGGGCGGGGGTTCGCTGAACCTCGTCGCGGGCCTCGGCGAGTCGCTTGCGAGTCGCGTCCCGGTGCTGGCGCTGGTCGGCCAGCCCGCCAGCACGATGGATGGTCAGGGCAGCTTCCAGGACACCAGCGGTGCGAACGGATCGCTGAACGCCGAGGCGCTGTTCTCGGCGGTATCGGTGTTCTGCCGTCGGCTGCGCAGGCCGGCCGACGTCGTGTCGGTCCTGCCCGGGGCCATCGCCGCGGCGCTTGCCGGCGGCCCGGCGGTGTTGTTGCTGCCCAAGGACATTCAACAGGCGATTCTGGAATGCGGCCAGAACGGGAGGCCGGCCGTTGGCCTGCGTCCCATCGGCAACCCGGACCCGATCGCCGAAATGCTGCGCGACGCCAGCGGCCCGGTGACCATCATCGTCGGCGAGCAGGTCGCTCGCGACGACGCCCGCGTCGAGCTCGAAGCCCTGCGCGCGGTGTTGCGGGCGCGGGTGGCCACCGTGCCCGACGCCAAAGACGTCGCCGGCACACCCGGTCTCGGATCGTCGTCCGCGCTCGGGGTGACCGGCGTCATGGGTCACCCGGGTGTGGCAGAAGCGGTGGCCGGCAGCGCCGTGTGCCTGGTCGTGGGCACGCGCCTGTCGGTCACCGCGCGAACCGGGCTGGACGACGCCCTGGCGGCGGTGCCGACGGTCTCGCTCGGTTCCGCGCCGCCGTATGTTCCCTGCCCGCACGTGCACACCGACGACCTGCGCGGCTCGCTGCGCATGCTGACCCAGGCGCTGTCCGGTCCGGGACGGCCGGCCAAGGTGCGGGTGCCGGCCACGCTGCGACGGACCGAATTGAAGCCGCCGCCCTGCGCAGGGCCGGGTGTGCGGTACCGCGACGCGATGGCGGTGCTGGACGGTGTCCTGCCCGACGGCGCCGACATCGTGGTCGACGCCGGCAACACCGGCGCCGCGGCGATCCACTACCTGCCGGCGCGCTGCGGCGGCAGGTTCGTCGTCGCGCTCGGCATGGGCGGCATGGGCTACAGCTTCGGCGCCGGGATCGGAATGTCGTTGGGCCGCGCCAAGAGTGGCCGGCCCCGCGGCCGCACCGTGGTGATCGCCGGCGACGGCGCGTTCTTCATGCACGGCATGGAGGTGCACACCGCCCTGCAATACCGGCTGCCCATGACCTTCGTCCTGTTCAACAACAACGCGCACGCCATGTGTGTGACCCGTGAGCAGCTGTTCTACGACGACGTCTACAGCTACAACCGTTTTCGCCCCAGCCGGCTCGGGGCCGGACTGGCGGCGATGTTCCCCAGCCTGACGTCGGTGGACGTCAGTGACGTCGATGGCCTTGCCGCGGCGATGCACACCGCACTCGGCATCGACGGGCCGGCGGTGATCAGCGTCGAATGCGCCGCCGACGAGATCCCGCCGTTCGCCCCATTTCTCGCCGCGGCCGCCGCTAAAGACGCTGCCGCAAACCAGGTTTCACTCAACGAGGAGATTCAGAACAATGTCGCTGCCAGCGCTTGAGGACATTCCCGACCTCATCGACGGGGTCACCCGCATCGAAACCAGCCCCAGGGAGAAGGCCACCCCGATCATCATGGACATGATGCGCTCGGTGTACCCGCACGATCAGGTCTTCGGGCAGTACTGCACCGTCAACGATTACGTCGACTGTCCACCCGACGAGTTGTTCGAGTACATGGCCGACACCCGCAGCCTGGAGGAGTGGACCTACAGCCTGCGCGGCTTCACCCCCACGGATGAACCCGGGTTGTGGCTGGCCCACGACCGGCTCGGCTCGGAAA
>NZ_BAAGDE010000010.1:0-126611 GCF_054660795.1 Mycobacterium sp. MUNTM1 | reverse complement strand
CGCCAGCGGCGCCGGGGCACCGTTGATGCCGGGGGCGTCCAGGGCGGCCGGCGCGGGCACGTCACGCTGGGTGGGGCCCGACAGCGGGCCACCGCACACCGGCCAGGCGCCACGGCCCTGGGTGGCGAGCACCCGCTCCGCGACGGCGATCTGCTGTTCCTTGGTGGCGAGTTCGGCCGAAGGGGCGTACTGACCACCGCCGTGCGATGCCCAGGTGCTCGAGCTGAACTGCACGCCGCCGTGGTAACCGTTGCCGGTGTTGATGGCCCAGTTGCCGCCGGATTCGCAACGGGCTACCTGATCCCATTCGCCATCGGTGGCCGCGGCCGCCTGGCCGGCTAGGGCGATGCTGCCGCCACCAAGAACCGCACCGGTGAAGGCGATCTTGGCGACGCTGATGTTTGAACTGCTGGGCTTACGGTGACGTCCACTCATACGCGCCGATGTATTCCTCTCTCGTCACGCGCCTGCGAGGTCAGCTGTCGGGTTCGGGTTGGAGAGGCCACCCGGCCGGCGTGGTCGTCGTGCGAGACGACGCCGGCTTCACCCCTAGGAGCCGCGAGCGGCCCCAATCCGATCACGGTGGACCGGTGGGTCCCCCGTCTCCATCCATGTAGTTCGGTGGCCCCCGCCTATTGGATGGAGCTCGGCGCGATAGGGAGGGGAGGTCCGCCAATCGGGGATGGCTGGCGAGCCTTCGGAGACGGTAACGGTTTCTGTTGGTCTCGTCACGTCTTGCGAAACCCGGCGTTTCCCTCGCAGCCATCTGCGAAAACCGCAGGAACACATAGTGTTTGCGCAGGTCAATGCGGGCTATATCGGAGCGTGATCGCGCCGTTATGAATTCGTTACGTGAGATAACTCACAGTTTCAGCCGCCAGAAAAGGGCGGCAGAACATCAATCGTGTCACCTGTTTGCAACGCCGCGGTCTCGTCGCGGACGGCGATCCCGTCGCGCAGGTACGAGCACCGGGTCAACACGGCTGCTAGGCGGGAGCCCTGAGCGGCGAGCCTCTCGACCAGCTGGCCGACCGTGGTGCCGGGGCGCAGCACCACCGTCTCCGACTCGACACCCGCGGCCGCGCGCGCGGCCGCGAAATAGCGCACCGTCACCTGGATGCCGTCGGTTTGGACAGGGGTCTGTCCCGCGGGGCTAGCCACCGATCGCGCTCATCGGGCGATCGGGCTGGATGAAGTTCGGGTCGTTGATGCCGTGACCGGCCGGCTTGCCCCACATCGCGGTGCGCCAGGCCGCCTCGATCGCCTCGTCGGGCGCGCCGCCGCGCAGCAAGCCACGCAGGTCAGTCTCCTGCTCGGCGAACAGGCAGCTGCGGATCTGGCCGTCGGCCGTCAACCGGGTGCGGTCACAGGCCGAGCAGAAGGCGTGCGAGACCGACGCGATGACGCCGAACTTTCCGCTCGGCGTACCCGGGCCGGTGTCGACCAGCCACAGCTCGGCCGGGGCCGATCCGCGCGGCGCCGGGTCGGGCCGCAGCCGGAAGTGTGGGCGCAGCGCGGCCAGCACGTCGTCGGCGCTCAACGTCGCGTCCCGTCGCCATTGGTGCCCGGCATCCAGTGGCATCTGTTCGATGACGCGCAACTGGTAGCCGAGGTCGAGACAGAACCGCAGCAGCTCCACGACGTCCTCGCGGCCGGTGGCCGGGTCGAGCACGGCGTTCACCTTCACCGGCGTCAGGCCGGCCTGCTTGGCGGCGGCCAACCCGGCCAGCACGTCGTCCAGCCGGTCGCGACGGGTGATGGCGGCGAAGTGCTGCCGATCCACGCTGTCCAGCGAGATGTTGACCCGGTCCAGGCCCACCCGCACCAGCCCCGCGGCCCGCCGCGCCAGCCCGATGCCATTGGTGGTCAGCGAGATCTCGGGGCGCGGCCGCAAGGCGGCGGCCGCGGCGACCACCTCTTCGAGGTGGCGCGCCAGCAGGGGTTCGCCGCCGGTGAACCGCACGCTGGTCACCCCCAGCCGGGTGACCGCGATGCGCATCAGCCTGGCCAGCTCGTCGGCGCTGAGCAGCTGCTCGCCGGGCAGCCAGTTCAGGCCCTCCGCCGGCATGCAATACGTGCACCGCAGGTTGCAGCGGTCGGTCAGCGACACCCGCAGATCGGTGGCGACCCGCCCGTAGGTATCCACCAGCGGGCCGGTGGTGGGCGCGTCCGCGGGTAAGGCCGGGCCGCCGTCGCGGCTCGGCACTGTCGGGACACCCAGCGTCGTCAGGGTCATGCGGCCACCGGCGGCGCGTAGTGAGTCGGCGAGCTGACCGGAACGATCTGCTTGCCCAGCGGCATCAACGACACCGGAATCAGTTTGAGGTTGGCCAGCGCCAGCGGAATGCCGACGATCGTGAGCGCCATCGCCGCCGCGCTGACCAGATGGCCGATCGCCAGCCACACGCCGAACAGCACCACCCAGATGACGTTTCCGATCAGGGCACCCGACCCCGCGGTCGGTTTGTCCACGATGGTGCGGCCGAACGGCCACAGCGCGTAGGAGGCGATGCGCAGCGACGCGAAGCCGAAGGGAATGGTGATGATGAGCAAGAAGCTGATGAGCGCCGCAGCCAAATATCCGACGGCCATCCAGAGGCCGCCGAAGACTAACCAGATGACGTTAAGGATCAGGCGCATATCTCCTCCGCGGGTAATACCAAGCGTACCGAGTGCCCGATAACGGGGGTGCTCGTTACCCGGGCATCCGAGTAGGATCAAACTCCTAATACGGCGTCCTGCGCAGGCGGGACGCTTATTGTGTTGCCTATTTCTACTGATTCGTTAGACAAGCAGGTGAGACCAGTGCCGACGGGCAAGGTTAAGTGGTACGACGCTGACAAGGGCTTCGGCTTCCTGTCGCAAGAGGACGGCGAAGACGTGTACGTCCGCTCGTCGGCGTTGCCCGCCGGGGTCGAGGGCCTCAAAGCGGGCCAGCGTGTGGAGTTCGGCATCGCCTCCGGGCGGCGCGGGCCGCAAGCGTTGAGCCTCAAGCTGATTGAGCCGCCGCCGAGCCTGACCAAGACCCGTCGCGAGGCGCCCGCCGAGCACAAGCACAGCCCCGACGAGCTGCACGGCATGGTCGAGGACATGATCACGCTGCTGGAAAGCACCGTGCAGCCCGAATTACGCAAGGGGCGCTACCCGGACCGCAAGACCGCCCGCCGGGTTTCCGAGGTGGTCAAGGCCGTGGCCCGGGAGCTCGACGCCTAGCTCTGACCCCGGGCCCCCGCTGACCATGGCCTGCGGGGACGGGCCTCAAAACGTGTGCGGCTGACGGCTTGGTGAGCGCCGCGCGAGGGTACTCCGACGTGACGTGAGTCGTTTAGCGTAGGAGGCTGCGATGGCTCAGCAGGCGCAAGTCACCGAGGAACAGGCACGAGCTGTTGCCGAGGAATCTCGCGAAAGTGGTTGGGATAAACCGTCCTTCGCCAAAGAGCTGTTCCTTGGCCGTTTTCCGTTGGAGCTGATACACCCGTTTCCCAAACCATCTGACGCCGACGAGGAGCGCACCCGCGCATTTCTCGACAAGGTGCGGCAATTTCTGGACACTGTCGACGGCAGTGTGATCGAGCGCGACGCGCGGATTCCCGATGAGTACGTGCAGGGCCTGGCCGAATTGGGTTGTTTCGGTATGAAAATTCCGTCCGAATACGGCGGGTTGGGCATGTCGCAAGTTGCCTACAACCGTGCACTGATGATGATTTCGAGCGTCCATCCCAGTCTCGGCGCACTGCTGTCGGCCCATCAGTCGATCGGGGTACCCGAGCCGCTCAAACTCGCCGGGACCCCGGAACAGAAGCGGAAGTACTTGCCGCGGTGCGCTGCTGGGGCCATATCGGCGTTCTTACTTACCGAGCCGGATGTGGGCTCGGACCCGGCCCGCCTTGCTTCGACGGCCACACCGGTCGAAGAGGGGAAGGCGTACGAACTCGACGGTGTGAAATTGTGGACCACCAACGGCGTGGTCGCCGAACTGCTGGTCGTCATGGCCCGGGTGCCCAAGAGCGACGGGCACCGGGGTGGAATCAGCGCATTCGTGGTCGAGGCCGATTCGCCGGGGATCACCGTGGAGCGGCGTAACAGGTTCATGGGGCTGCGCGGTATCGAGAACGGCGTGACGCGGCTGCACCGGGTTCGGGTGCCCAGCGAGAATCTGATCGGCCGCGAAGGTGACGGGCTCAAGATCGCGTTGACCACACTCAACGCCGGACGGCTGTCGCTGCCCGCGACCGCGACGGGTGCGTCCAAATGGGCGCTGAAGATCGTCCGCGAATGGTCCGGTGAGCGGGTGCAGTGGGGCAAGCCGCTGGCCAAGCATGAAGCGGTGGCCGGCAAGATCTCGTTCGTCGCCGCGACCAACTATGCGCTTGATGCGGTGCTGGAGCTGTCTTCGCAGATGGCCGACGAGGGACGCAACGACATCCGCATCGAGGCGGCGTTGGCCAAACTGTGGGCGAGCGAGATGGCCTGCACCATCGCCGATGAGGTTTTGCAGATCCGGGGTGGGCGGGGCTATGAGACCGCGGAGTCGTTGGCGGCGCGCGGTGAGCGCGCGGTGCCCGTCGAGCAGGCGGTGCGGGACCTGCGGATCAACCGCATCTTCGAAGGATCCAGTGAGATCATGAGGCTGCTCATCGCCCGCGAGGCGGTCGATGCCCACCTCGCGGCGGCCGGCGACCTGGCCAAGCCCGACGCCGGTTTGCGGCAGAAGGCCGCCGCGGCGGTCGGTGCGAGCGGGTTCTACGCGAAGTGGTTGCCGCAGTTGGTCTTTGGCGAAGGTCAGCGACCGAAGGCGTACCGCGAGTTCGGCCCGCTGGCGACGCACCTCCGGTTCGTCGAACGCTCGTCCCGCAAGCTGGCCCGTAACACCTTCTACGGGATGGCGCGTTGGCAGGCCCGACTGGAGCAACGGCAGGGATTCCTCGGACGCATCGTCGATATCGGTGCCGAGCTGTTCGCCATGTCCTCGGCGTGCGTGCGCGCCGAGGGGCAGCGTGTCGCCGATCCCACCGTCGGTCGGCAGGCGTGCGAGCTGGCCGAGACGTTCTGCCAGCAGGCGACCCTTCGCGTCGAAGCGTTGTTCCATGCGTTGTGGACCAACACCGACGGCAGCGATGTTCAGCTCACCCACAGCGTCCTGGAGGGTCGTTACGTCTGGCTGGAGGACGGGATCGTCGACCAGTCGGAAGGCACCGGCCCGTGGATCGCGCACTGGGAGCCCGGCGAGTCCACCGAGACCAACCTGGCCCGCCGATTCTTGGCTGGCGATCGTTCGGCAACGAGCCGGTCCTGAGAGACGATGGCAGCTATGGCTTCCTATGTCGCTCCGGCGGGCGAATTCACCCGCGACACCGACTACATCGAAACGCGCATCACTGCCGATGGGCGCGACGGCTATCCCGTCGAGCCCGGCCGTTATCGCCTGGTCGTAGCCCGTGCGTGCCCGTGGGCGAACCGCGCGATCATCGTGCGCCGCTTGCTGGGCCTGGAAAATGTTCTCTCCATTGGCTTTTGCGGCCCCACGCACGACGAGCGCAGCTGGACGTTCGACCTGGATCCGGGTGGTGTCGACCCGGTGCTCAAGATCCCGCGGCTGCAGGACGCCTACTTCAAGCGGTTTCCCGACTACCCCAAGGGCATCACGGTGCCTGCGATCGTCGACGTCAGCACCGGTGCGGTGGTCACCAACGACTTCGCGCAGATGACCCTGGACCTGTCGACGGAATGGTCGGCCTACCACCGGGAAGGGGCGCCCGAGCTGTATCCCGAGCCGCTGCGCGCCGAGATCGACGAGGTGAGCAAGAGGGTCTACACCGAGATCAACAACGGGGTGTACCGGTGCGGGTTCGCCGGTTCGCAGCAGGCCTACGACGCGGCGTATGACCGGTTGTTCACCGCCTTGGATTGGGTGAGCGAGCGGCTGGCCAATCAGCGATTCCTGGTGGGCGACACCATCACCGAGGCCGACGTGCGGCTGTTCACCACCCTGGCCCGGTTCGACCCCGTCTATCACGGGCACTTCAAATGCAACCGAAGCAAACTGAGCGAGATGCCCGTTTTGTGGGCCTACGCCCGCGACCTGTTCCAGACCCCGGGGTTCGGCGACACCGTCGACTTCGTCCAGATCAAGCAGCACTACTACATCGTGCACGCCGACATCAACCCCACCCGGATCGTGCCCAAGGGTCCGGACCTCGCCGGCTGGCTGTCGCCGCACGGGCGAGAGAGCTTGGGCGGCAAGCCCTTCGGCGATGGCACACCGCCGGGGCCGCCGGTCGAAGGGGAGCAAGTACCGGCCGGCCACGGGGCCTAGTTCTCGGTGGACCCTCAGAACACCAGCCGCACTGACCATTCCGCGTGCGGGACGTCGCGCAGTTCGCCCGCGGGATCCACGGCCAGCGTCAGCAACTGCACGACGATCCCGGCCAGGCGCCCGCGATGCGGGTCGACCGAGGGGACGGTGACCGCGAACCGGGTGCCCGGCCGGAAGATCGTGCTGGTGGTGTTGGTGGGGTCGTCGTAAACCTGCAGCAACCGCCAGGGCGCCCGGTAGATGGCGTCGGGCACCGAGAGCTGAATCGGGTAGCGCTCGCTGACCTTCAGCTCGCCTTGGTTCTGCGGCGTCTCGCAGTCTTCGAGGTTGAGCACGTTGCAGTACAGGTACGGCCCCACCCGGGTCAGGTGGCCGTGCGAGTACGCGCTGATTTCGGGGTGCCGCGGTCCGGAGCGGCCCACCAACAGCCAGGTTGCGACGCCTGCTCCGACACAAAGCACGGCCACCAGGCAGGCGAGCAGCACGGCCACGCCCCGCTTGCTTCCGGACTTCACTCGGCTACCACCGCCGTGGCGCCGACACCGCGGGGCTTGCCCTCCTGCTCGACCATGATCGGCCTATTCCCTCCCAGGCCGGGAATCAGTGAGTTGCCGCGGAAGCTGACCAGGGTCTGCGCCAGGCCCAGGATGAGCAGCGCGGTCACCGCGGTAAAGCCGACCCACAACTCGGTGTACACCAACACCCCCAGCGCGCCGCCGAGGACCCAGGCCAATTGCAGCGTCGACTCCGAGCGCCCGAAGCCCGACGCGCGGGATTCCTCCGGCAGGTCGTCCTGCAGCGACGCGTCCAGGGATGCCTTCGCGATGGCGCTGGATCCCGACGTGACCAGGGTGGCGATCACGGCCAGCATCAGGTTGCCGGCCACCGAGGCGGCCAGCGCGACCGCGCTCACCGCCACCGTGCAGCGCACCACCAGCGCGGCGGGCCGGCCCAGCTTCAGGCGCGCACTGGTGAAGTTACCGACGAAATTGCCGATCCCGGCCGCGGCGCCGATCATCCCGAGCATGGCGATCTGGGCCCAGCCGTTGGCCTGATGGGCCTTGGCCACGAACGCGGGATACAGGAACAGGAAACCCACCATGACCTTGATCGTGCAGTTGCCCCACAGCGAGGTGATGATGTTGCGGCCCAACGGCTGTCGCAGCGCCCCGCTGACCTCCTTGTGCCAGCTGCGGCGCAGCGGTTCACTGTCCTGGCGATAGCTCAGGGTGGCGGGAACCTCACCGGCAGTCACCTCGACCCAGCGCGGTATCCGCATCGACAGCATGGCGCCGGCGATCGTCACCGCGATCACCACGAACAACGCCCCGGGCAGCTTGAACAGGTGGGTGCAGACGAATTCGACGCCACCCGCGATCGCACCGCCGACGATGGTGCCGCCCAGCAGACCGAACATGGTCAGCCTGGCGTTGACCCGCACCAGGTCGATGGTCGGCGGCATCACCCGCGGCGTCACCGCGCTGCGCAGCACGCTGAACGACTTCGAGAACACCATCATCGCGAGCGCGCACGGATAGAGAACCCACGACGGGAAACTGCCGGTGGCGCCGTCGTAATTCATCACCAGCAGCACGGCCAGCGCGGTGCGCAGGGCGAACGACGCGGCCAGGGCGACGCGGCGGCCGTGCTGCAGCCGGTCCAGCGCCGGGCCGATCAGCGGCGCGATCACCGCGAACGGCGCAATGGTGATCAACAGGTACAGCGCGACCCGGCCCTTGCTCTCGCCGGTGGCCGCAGCGAAGAACAACGTGTTGGCCAGCGCGACTGCCATCGCGGCGTCCACCGCGAAGTTGGCCACCACGGGCCACGTCAGCGCCGTCAGGCCGGACTTGTCGGCGCCGTCGGCCGTCGCGGCGCGCTGGACCATCCAGTACATCCGCGAACCCATCTCGCGGCTGCGCAGTGCGGCGGCGCGGGTGACGGTGATCCGCTCGCCGGAAGCCGGACCGCGAGGCGCCGCGGCGCTGTTGCGTTCGGGCTCGGGCTGGTGGCCCAGCGGGGGCAGGTAGCGGTTCGCGCTCGGCATCGGCGACGGCCGGCGGGTGCGCCGATCGGCGGCCCCGCCGGCGGGGTAATTGGCCGCGCCCGGATGCTGGGAGGCAGGGCCATTGCGGGGCCGGCGGCCCGGCTGAGAGGCCACCCGGCCCGGATTGTTTTGCCGCCGTCCAGACACGTCCCGATTCTCCCCTATCCCGACTGGATGCGTCTGCAGGTAACGGGGCGTGGCTCGTCAACCTAGTATTGGAACCGCAATGCAGAAAGAAGACAGCGCGACCCGACCCATCGAGGAGCCCACCGTGGAGTACGCCGTGGCGACCGCGGCCGACTGGCCCGAGGGGTTGGCGACGGTGCTCACGGGCGCGGCAGACCAGGCCAGGGCCGCGGTCGTGGAGTTCAGCGGGCCGGAGATGGTCGGCGACTATCTGGGCGCCGGCTACGAAGACCCGAACACCGCGACCCACCGGTTCCTGGCGCATCTGCCCGGCTACCAGGGCTGGCAGTGGGCGGTCGTCGTCGCCGCCTATCCCGGCGCAGATCACGCCACCATCAGCGAAGTGGTGCTGGTGCCCGGGCCGACGGCGTTGCTGGCCCCGGAATGGGTGCCGTGGGAGCAGCGGGTGCGGCCCGGGGATCTGAGCCCCGGCGACCTGCTGGCGCCCGCCGCCGACGATCCCCGGCTGGTCCCCGGCTACACGGCCAGCGGCGACCCGCAGGTCGACGAGACCGCCGCGGAGATCGGGCTGGGCCGGCGTTGGGTGATGAGCGCCGAGGGCCGCGCGGAGGCGGCCGAGCGCTGGCGCACCGGCGACTACGGCCCTGACTCGCCGATGGCGCGATCGACCAAGCGGGTGTGCCGCGACTGCGGCTTCTTCCTGCCGCTGTCGGGATCCCTGGGCGCGCTGTTCGGCGTGTGCGGCAACGAACTGTCGGCCGACGGGCACATCGTCGACAAGCTGTACGGCTGCGGTGCTCATTCGGACACCCCCGCCCCGGCGGGCACCGGATCGCCGGCCTACGAGCCCTACGACGACGGCCTGCTCGACGTCACCCAGGCACCGGTCGAGCCGTCGCCGCCGCCCGCGGAGTCGCCAGAGGCGGCCGAAGCGCCGCCGGAGTCCGAGGCCCTAGAGCCCCGGCCCGAGACGTCCGGTGGGCCGGCAGGCGTCGAGCCCGTGTCCGAGGCGGCGGAGACCGAGGCGCCGGAGACCGAGCGGCAGCCGGAGACCGAGCGGCAGCCGGAGACCGAGCGGCAGCCGGAGCCCGAGACGTCGGATTAACCGGTTTCGGCGGCGGCCTTGATGCGCGCCAGCGAGGCGTTCATCCCGTCGAGCAATTCGCGTTCGAACTTCTCGGTCCCGCCGAAGAGCGCATTCACCGACAGGTTGGAAAAAGCGGTGACGCCGTTTTCGGCGTGACGGCTCTCGATCAGCCGCGTGCCCTCGCCGCTGGGCTCGAGCTCGTAGGTCCAGATGGTGTTGTTGGTGTCCACGCGGAACGCGAGCTTGCGGTCGGGGACGATCTCGACGACCGTGCACGTCGTCGGCCAGAACATCCGCTTGCGACGGTTGAGGTTGAGGGTCCTGGTGCCCTGACGGACCGGGCCGAACGGCTTCATCCACCGGCACTGCGGGCTCCACTGGGGCATTCGCCGCAGATCGGAAATCAATCCCCACACCGTGGCCACCGGCGCGTCGATGTCGACGTGTGTTTGCAGCAGCGGGGCTACCATCGCTCCTCCAGGTGTGCGAACTACTTGTGGTCGAGAAAGCTTTCGAGCCCGGCCTGCGCGCCGCGCGCACCGCGCCGGGCCGCGGCCAGCTGCAGCAGGAAGATACTGGTGCCGAGCGCCCCCACGCCCAGCCCGGCCAGGGCCACCGGACGCCAACCCTGCAGGCTAGGCACCAGGAACGCGGCGGCCAGCGCGGCCAGCCAGCCCAGCGCGCCGAGCGCGATGAAGGGCCACACGTGCAGCAGCGCGGCCGGCAGCGGCGGCGCGGTGCGGGGTTCGGCGGACATCGCGATTAACATAGCCCGCCGCCGGTGTCCGCGGGCGGCGCACCCACTTCCCGAAACGGATGATCTCCAAACCGCTGGGCGAGCCGGGATGGGCCGGCGGGTAAGCGTTTCGAGCAAAATTCCGAAGCTTAGCGAAAACGATCCACACCCGGCGTTCACCGGTTCGTGTCCCGGGTTCTCAGGCTTCCGTGTAACCTCGCGCCATGCCTGACAGCGATGCGCGGCTGGCCAGCGACCTGTCACTGGCTGTTATGCGGCTGGCCCGCCAACTGCGGTTTCGCAACCCGTCGTCGCCGGTGTCGTTGTCCCAGCTGTCGGCGCTGGCGATGCTGACCAACGAAGGCCCGATGACACCGGGCGCCCTGGCGATCCGCGAACGGGTCCGGCCGCCGTCGATGACCCGGGTGATCGCGTCGCTGGCCGAGATGGGCCTGGTGGACCGGGCGCCGCATCCGGTCGACGGCCGGCAGGTGCTCGTGTCGGTCTCCGAGTCCGGGGCCGAGCTTGTCAAGGCGAACCGTCGTGCCCGCCAGGAGTGGCTGGCCAAGCGGCTGGCGACGCTGGACAGCGAACAACGCGACACCCTGCGTAGCGCGGCCGATCTGATGTTGGCCCTGGTCGACGAAGGCCCGTGAGTTACCGGACCGAAGCCCTGAATGTTCAGGACGTTGACGACCCCGACGATCCCCGGCTCGACGATTTCCGGGACCTGAACAGCGTCGACCGTCGTCCCGATCTGCCGTCCGGCAAGGGGCTGGTGATCGCCGAGGGTGTGCTGGTGGTCCAGCGCATGCTCGCGTCGCGGTTCCGCCCGCACGCCCTGCTGGGCACCGACCGCCGGCTCGCCGAGCTCGAGGATGATCTGGCCGGCAGCGCCGTGCCGTTCTACCGAGCCTCCGCCGACGTGATGGCCCGGGCGGTCGGTTTCCACCTCAATCGCGGCGTGCTCGCGGCCGCCCGGCGGGTGCCCGAACCCAGCGTCGCCGAGGTGATCGCCGGGGCTCGCACCGTCGCGGTGCTCGAAGGGGTCAATGACCACGAGAACCTCGGCTCGATCTTCCGCAATGCGGCGGGCCTCGGCGTCGACGCGGTGGTGTTCGGCGGCGGCTGCGCCGACCCGCTGTACCGCCGTGCGGTCCGGGTGTCGATGGGCCACGCGCTGCTGGTGCCGTATGCGCGCGCAGCCTGCTGGCCCGCCGAGCTTGAGACGTTACGGGAGAAGGGTTTTCGACTTATGGCGATGACGCCCCAAGGCACCGCGTGCGCCCTGCCGGAGGCGATGACGACCGCGCGGGACGAACGCGTCGCGGTGCTGGTGGGCGCCGAGGGACCGGGGCTGACGCCGGCCACCCTGCGGATGAGCGATGTGCGGGTACGCATCCCGATGTCGCGGGGCACCGACTCGCTCAACGTCGCGACGGCGGCGGCGCTGGCGTTCTACGAGCGGACCCGCTCGACGACGAGAGGCGGCGATGGACAGCCAGACTAGGCTCCGGCTGATGAGAGACGAATCCGTGCCCTGGGCAACGGGTTTGACGGTGGCCGCGTTCGTTGCGGTGGTCACCGGCGCCGCGATCGTGGTGCTCAGCCTGGGACTGGTTCGGGTGCACGCGCTGCTGGCCGTGGCGCTCAACGTGGTGGCCGCCGGGGGACTGGCGCCGACCCTGTGGGGGTGGCGTCGCACCCCGGTGCTGCGCTGGTTCGTGCTGGGCGCCGCGGTGGGCGTCGCGGGCGCGTGGATTGTGCTGCTGGCCCTGACGGCCGCGGGGCAGACCTAGCGCTGCCCGCCCGAGCGGACGCCGAGCAGCACGTCCTCCCACGCCGGGATGACCGGCTTGCCGCGCCGGGTGTGCACGGGCTTTTCGTCGGGCTCCACGACCGCCTCGGGTTCGGCGACGGGCGGCTTCGCGGGCTCCTCGAAGTCGACGTGGGCGACCCGGGCCACCGGGCGCAGCGGACGTTCGAAGGTGGGGTCGATCAGTGCGCTGGCCGCGTCGTCGATGGCGGTCACGGTTCCGCCGTGGGCGCCGGGGGAGAAGCAGAAATGCGCGAGGTTGTCGGAGCGGCCGACCTTCCACGCGAGTTGCACCGTCCAGCGGTTGTCTTCGTTGCGCCAGGCGTCCCAACTGAGTTTGTCGTGGCTGAGGCCCCGGGTCACAAACGCGGCGGTGACCGTCTCCAACAGGGTCAGCACGGCGGGGCCGTCGGCCAGCATCGGGTGGGCGGCGGTTGCCAGCTCGGCGGCGCGGAACCGTTCCAAAAGCACCGGGTGGGCGAAGCGGCGGATCCGCGACACCTCCGAGCCTGACGCCGCGGCGACCTGCTCGACGGAGGCGCCCGCGCGGATCTTGGCCTGAATTTCTTTGGGGCTCAGCATGTTGGTGACTTCAATCTCGAGCTGCGGTTGCTCAGTGGACAGGGCTGCGTCGCGCAGCAGGGCCCGCAGGCGGTCGTCGGCCGCTAGCTTGAACTGCTCCGCGGGATCGTCACCCTCGCAGATGACATATTTGCTGTCGGCGTCCAGTCCAACCACTTTGAGTTCCCGCATGGTTATCTCCTCGCAGGCTCCGTGCAGGTCAGCGACGGACCCGTCACGTGCGCACTTTAGTCCAGCAACCGCCCATCACCTGTGCTGACACGCTGTGCGGTTGCGCGCCGATTGCCGGTTGGTTACAGCCGCTCGACGACCCAGTCGATGCATTGGGTGAGTGCGCTGACGTCGTCGGGGTCCACCGCCGGGAACATCCCGACCCGCAACTGGTTGCGGCCGAGTTTGCGGTACGGCTCGGTGTCGACGACGCCGTTAGCCCGCAAGATCTTCGCCACGGCCGCGGCGTCGACCTCGTCGGCGAAATCGATGGTGCCCACCACCTGCGAGCGCAGCTTCGGGTCGGTGACGAAGGGCGTGGTGTAGGGCCGCTCCTCGGCCCAGGAGTACAACCGGCCCGACGAGTCCGCCGTGCGCTTGACGGCCCAGTCCAGCCCGCCGTTGCCCAGCATCCAGTCGACCTGCTCGGCCATCAGCGCCAGGGTGCCGACCGCCGGGGTGTTGTAGGTCTGGTCCTTCAGGCTGTTCTCCACGGCGATCGGCAGCGACAGGAAGTCGGGCACCCAGCGGCCGGAGGCGGCGACGGACTCGACCCGGGCCAGCGCGGCCGGGCTCATGATCGCCAGCCACAGGCCTCCGTCGCTGGCGAAGTTCTTCTGCGGCGAGAAGTAGTAGGCGTCGGTCTGCGCGATGTCGACCGGCAGGCCGCCGGCGCCGGAGGTCGCGTCGATGGCGATCAGCGCGTCGCCGGAATCGGCGGGCCGGGCGATGGGCACCGCGACGCCGGTGGACGTCTCGTTGTGCGCCCAGGCGATCAGGTCGACCGAGGGGTCGCTCTGCGGCTCGGGGGCGCTGCCGGCGTCCGCCTTGATGACGACGGGGTCGCCGACGAAGGGGTTCTTGGCGACGGCGGAGGCGAACTTGGAGCTGAACTCGCCGAAGGACAGGTGCAACGACCGCTTGTCGATCAGGCCGAAGGCCGCGGCATCCCAGAACGCTGTCGCGCCGCCGTTGCCCAGGATGACCTCGTAGCCCTCGGGCAGCGAAAACAGGTCGGCGAGCCCGGACCGCAGCCGACCCACCAGATTTTTGACCGGCGCCTGCCGGTGCGAGGTGCCGAACAGTGGGGCGGCGGTCGTGCTCAGCGCCTGCAGCTGTTCGGGCCGTACCTTCGACGGGCCACACCCGAAGCGGCCGTCGCGGGGTTTGATGTCAGCGGGGATCTGGAGCTGGTCAGCCATGCTCATCAGGGTAGTGAGCCGACCTGACGGGTCGGTGCGGCGGCCCGACCGCGGGCCCCCAGCGCACGGGCAAAAGGCCTGCTCGGGTCACCTTGAACGTTTGGCCGGGTGTGATCTGGGGCATAAAAAATTCATGACCACCGGTCAGGTCACAGTGCCGGGACGGGGTCTAGTGAATATCCGGTACCTGCGGTACTGTCTGGACATAGCACGTCCAAATGTAAACCTCGTTGGGGAGGCCTGGATATGGCTAGGACGCGATTAGTCCGGCGTTGGCGAAGCAACATGGAAGTGCGCGACGACGCCGAATACGTCAACATGCTTGCCACACTGTCCGAGGGGTCGGTGCGGCGCAACTTCAATCCGTACACCGATATCGATTGGGATTCACCGGAATTCGCCGTCACGGAAAACGATCCGCGGTGGATTCTGCCGGCGACCGACCCGCTGGGCCGGCATCCCTGGTATCTGGCGCAGTCGGACGAGCGCAAGATCAAGATCGGGATGTGGCGCCAGGCCAATGTGGCCAAGGTGGGGCTGCACTTCGAATCGATCCTGATCCGGGGCTTGATGAACTACACGTTCTGGGTGCCCAACGGCTCGCCGGAGTACCGGTACTGCCTGCACGAGTCGGTCGAAGAGTGCAACCACACCATGATGTTCCAGGAGATGGTCAACCGGATCGGCGCCGACGTGCCGGGCATGCCGCGGGTTCTCAAGTGGCTTTCGCCGCTGGTTCCGCTGGTGGCCGGCCCGCTGCCGGTGGCGTTCTTCATCGGCGTGCTCGCCGGCGAGGAGCCCATTGACCACACGCAGAAAAATGTTCTGCGCGAGGGCAAGTCGCTGCACCCCATCATGGAGCGAGTGATGGCGATCCACGTGGCCGAGGAGGCCCGTCACATCTCGTTCGCCCACGAGTTCCTGCGCAAACGGGTGCCGGAGTTGACCAAGCGGCAGCGGTTCTGGACCGCGCTGTACCTGCCGTTGACCATGAAGGTGCTCTGCCGCGCAATCGTGGTGCCGCCCAAGGCGTTCTGGCGTGAGTTCGACATCCCGCGGGATGTCAAGAAGGAACTGTTCTTCCGGTCGCCGGAATCGCGAAAGTGGCTGAGCGACATGTTCGGTGACGTGCGGATGCTGGCTTACGACACCGGCCTGATGGAGACGCGCTCGGCGCGGTTGATGTGGCGGCTGTGCAAGATCAACGGCAAGCCGTCGCGGTACCGCAGCGAACCGCAGCGCCAGCACCTGGCCGCGGTCCCGGCCGCTTAATAACTGCGAGTCCCTATATGCCGCACGTTATTACCCAGTCGTGCTGTAACGACGGGTCCTGTGTTTTCGCATGCCCGGTGAATTGCATTCACCCGACACCGGACGAGCCCGGCTTCGCCACGTCGGAGATGCTCTACATCGATCCGGTGGCGTGCGTGGACTGCGGCGCCTGCGTGAGCGCATGCCCGGTCGGCGCCATCGCGCCCGACACCCGGCTGGACTCCAAGCAGCTGCCTTTCATCGAGATCAACGCATCCTTCTATCCGGACCGGCCGAAGGGCGAGAAGCTGCCGCCGACGTCAAAGCTGGCCGCGGTGATCCCGGCGGCCGAGGTGCACGCCCGCCGCAGGCCGCTGACGGTGGCCATCGTCGGGTCGGGGCCGGCGGCGATGTATGCCGCCGACGAACTGCTGACCCAGCGGGACGTCTGCGTGAACGTCTTCGAAAAGCTACCCACGCCTTACGGTTTGGTGCGGGCTGGGGTGGCGCCGGATCACCAGAACACCAAGCGGGTCACCCGGCTGTTCGACAGGGTGGCCAGTAATCGCCGGTTCCGGTTCTATCTCAACGTCGAGGTCGGCAACCAGCTGAGCCACGCGGACCTGCTGGCTCATCACCACGCCGTGCTGTATGCGGTCGGTGCGCCCAATGACCGCCGGCTGGACATCGAGGGCATGGGACTGCCGGGGACCGGGACGGCAACCGAATTGGTCGCGTGGATCAACGGGCATCCCGACTTCGACGATCTGCCAGTCGATCTCAGCCACGAGCGGGTGGTGATCGTGGGCAACGGCAACGTCGCCCTCGATGTCGCCCGGCTGCTCACCTCTGATCCCGACGACCTGGCGCGCACCGACATCGCCGACCACGCGCTGGCGGCCTTCCGGGGCTCGGCGGTGCGCGAGGTGGTGATCGCCGCCCGGCGCGGACCCGCTCAATCGGCGTTCACGTTGCCCGAGCTGATCGGGCTCACCGGCAGCTCCGAGGTGGTGCTCAGCGCCGCCGACCATCAGCTGGTGACGGCCGACCTCGCGACCGCGTCGGACGCCTTGACCAGGCGCAAGCTGGAGATCTTGAGCACGCTGGGCGACGATTCGACGCCGTCGGACCGACCCAGGATCAGGCTGGCGTACCGGCTCACCCCGGGCCGGGTGCTGGGCGATCGGCGCGCCACCGGCATCGAGTTCTCCGTCACCGGCTCCGAGGAGACGCGCCTTCTGGAGACGGGTCTGGTGCTGACGTCGATCGGCTACCGCGGCAAGCCGATTCGCGATCTGCCCTATGACGAATCGTCGGGCGTGGTGCCGAACGACGGTGGCCGCGTCATCGACCCCGCCTCCGGGCGGCCGGTGCCCGGCGGGTACGTCGCGGGCTGGATCAAGCGGGGCCCGAGCGGCTTCATCGGCACCAACAAGTCCTGCTCGTTGCAGACTGTGCACGCCCTGGTCGCGGATTTCAACGCCGGCAAGCTGACCGATCCGATCGCCAAACCCGACGCGTTGGCGCGGCTGGTGCGCGAGCGCCAGCCCGACGCGATCGACGCGGCGGGCTGGCGCGCCATCGACGCCGCCGAGATCGCACGCGGCAGCGACGACGGCCGGCCCCGCAACAAGTTCACCGACGTGTCCGCCATGCTCGCCGCGGCGGCCGCCGCGGAACCGGCGCCGCCACAACGACGCCGGCTGCTCGATCGGCTGCTCGGCTAGTCCTGATGGTGGCGACCCGCTGCGCCCGGCGACGCCGCGCTTGCGATCGTCACTAGCCTGCTCCCTGCCCCGACATCGCCGCCGAGATCTCTTCCATGCTGACCTCGCGGACCGGCTGCCCCATCGACCAGTGGTGGCCGAACGGGTCGGCGACCATCCCGTAGCGGTCGCCCCAGAACTGGTCATCCAACGGGGTCACCACGGTGGCACCGGCGTCCAGCGCCCGCTGGAAGCCGGCGTCCACGTCGGTGACGGTCAGGTGGATCGTGACGGGGGTGCCGCCCAGCGACGTCGGCGTCATCGACTTGCCGCCACAGACCTCCGGGAAGTCGTCGTTGAGCATCACCGTAAAGCCGTTGATGCGCACCGCGGCGTGCACCAGTTTGCCGTCGGGACGCGGCACGCGCCCGATTTCCTGGGCCCCGAAAGCCTTGACGTAGAAATCGATTGCCGCGGCGGCGTCGTCGACCACCAGGTGCGGGGACAGTGCCGGTTCGATGTTGATCGCCATGCTGGTTCTCCTTGCTGTCGCGTTCGCCCGTGAGGGATCACCGATATTGACCATGCGTCGCGGCAATTCTCATCGCGCCGCGGCTCATCACACCGGGTTGAAGCTGTTGATCAGCCAGGTCCCGTTGACCTTGGCGAGGCCGACGCTCACCGAGCTGGACGTGGTGGTCGGTGCGGACTGGTCGGCCGACGTTGTCGTCTGTGAGACGAAGACGAGGATGCTCGCCGCGTTGGTGGCCAGGCTTTGAACCCCGGCGCGCTGCACGGTGGCCCTGGTGGTCAGCCGCTTCTGCCGCGCGGTGGGGGCGACCACCTGGCTGGTGAACTGCCGGTAGTAGGTGAGGAAATCGCCGGTCAGCAGCGCGCTGGCGGCGTTGAAGTCCTGTTCGAGCGTGTCCGGTGAATAGCTCAGCACCTTCACCGTTCCCGCGCTCGCGGCCTGGGTGGCGACCTGGCGGTCGACGAGCTGATCCGCCACGGGCGGTGGTCGTCGGCTTTTCAGCTGCATTTCCCAGGCGCCGAGCGCATCGACGCCGACCGTGGCGACGGCGAGGGCGACTACGGCCGCCCACCACATGATGCGTCCCGCCAGAGCCGATCTCATGTCACGAACTCGACCTTGGACACCTTGTAGGTGTCGCCGACCTTTTCGACGCGCATCGCCAACCGCCAGTTCCGTGGTTCTTGCGCCGCGCCGTTGCTGTTGGTGATCTTTGCCGTCGCGGCTACCAGGACCTGGGCCGTGGTTCCGCTGATCGACTCGAGCGCCACGGCGTTCGCGGTCCCTTGGGTGGACACGTTGGAATCCATGACCGTCTTGGTGAAGTCTTCGCGTCTGGCCAGAAAGTCGTCGTGGAATTCGCCGATCGACCCGTCGACGATGCGCTGGATGTCGCTGTCGGCGGATTTCGAGCTCAGGCTGGTGAGCCAGCCCGCGAATTGTTTGGCGTAGTCGACGTACGGCTGCCACTGCGGTGCCGCGGTGGACGGTTGCGGAGGCGGACGCAAGACCTGTGCGGCGGCGAATGCGCCGGCACACAGCAGCAGCACCGTGAGGACCAGCGGCACCAGCACCGCGGTGAGCGTTCTGCGCCTGGGTACCGGTGCCGCCGCCGGATAGGGCGGCATCGGGGGCCACGGGCCGGCGGTCAGGATCGGCGGTGCACCCATCGCGGCCGCGCCCGCCGGCCACGGCGCGGCCGGCGGGTTCCAGTGCACGGCAGCGGTGTTGACCGACTCGCCGAGCGCCTGGGCGAAGTCGGCGCAGCGCGAAAAGCGTTGCGCGGGATCCTTGCTCATCGCCTTCGACAGCACCGGGTCCAGCGGCGCCAGGTCGGGCCGCCGCTGCGCCAGCAGCGGTGGTGGCGCGTTGAGGTGGTTGGCGATGACCGCCGCCGGGCTGGTGTCCGCGAAAGGAGCGACACCGGTCAGCAGGTGAAAAGCTGCGGCGGCCAACGCGTATTGATCGGCACGCCCGTCGAGGGCGCCACCCATCAGCTGTTCGGGCGCCGCGTAGCTGGCCGTGCCCGCGCCATCGGTCGTCATCAATCCGTTGATGTCATCGGCTTTTCGGGCAAGGCCGAAGTCGGACAACAGGATTCGGCGTGGTTCTGCATCGGATCCGGTCAGCAGAATGTTTCCGGGTTTGACAGCACGGTGCAGCACTCCGCGTCGGTGACCGTGGTCGAGCGCGGCCGCGACGGCCGTGACGATCTCCAGCACCGCGCGGGTGGCCATGCCGTGCGGGTGGCGTTCGCGCAACAGGCGCCCGGCGTCGGTCCCCTGCACGTAGTCCATCGCGATCCATAGCCGGCCGTTGAATTCCCCACGGTCGTGTATGGCAACGATATTGGGGTGCCGCAGCGCGGCAGCCAGGTCCGCGTCCCGCTCGAAACGTTCCCGAAAACCGGCCTCACCGGTCAACGACGCGGACAAGATCTTGAGCGCGTCCAGCCGTGGCAACCGGGGATGCCGCGCCACGTAGACGTCGGCCGTCGCGCCCGAGCCGAGTAGCCCCTGAATGGTGTAGCCGGCGAACTCGGCACCATCCCCCAACGTCATTCACCGATACTACTGAGTGAACACCACTACGGGGTGCGCCGCTCGAACGGCTCAGGCGTTGGTGAGACTGCGGTCCCAGCCCTCGACGGATTCCGGGCTGCGCGGGCCGGGGCCCACGTAGATGGCCGACGGCCGGACCAGCTTGCCCAGCCGCTTCTGCTCGAGGATGTGCGCGCACCACCCTGCGGTGCGGCCGCAGGTGAACATCGCCGGCATCATGTTGGCCGGCACCCGCGCGAAGTCCAGCATCACCGCGGCCCAGAACTCGACGTTGGTCTCGATCGCCCGGTCCGGACGGCGCTCGCGCAGCTCGGCCAGCGCCGCCTGCTCCAGCGCGACGGCGACCTCGTGGCGCGGGGCGCCCAGCCGTTCGGCGGTGGCGCGCAGCACCCGGGCCCGCGGGTCCTCCGCGCGGTAGACCCGATGGCCGAAGCCCATCAGCTTGTCGCCGCTGTCCAGGATCTTCTTCACCAGGGCACGCGCGTCGCCGGTGCGCTCGACTTCTTCGAGCATCGGCAGCACCCGCGCCGGCGCCCCACCGTGCAGCGGGCCGCTCATCGCCCCGATCGCCCCGGACAACGAAGCCGCCACGTCGGCGCCGGTCGAGGCGATCACCCGCGCGGTGAACGTCGAGGCGTTCATCCCGTGCTCGGCGGCCGAGACCCAGTAGGCGTCAATAGCTTCGACGTGGCGTGGGTCCGGCTCGCCCTGCCACCGCGTCATGAAACGGGCGGTGACCGTCTCGCATTCGTCGATGACCCGCTGCGGCACGGCGGGCTGGTAGATGCCGCGCGCGGACTGCGCGACGTAGGACAGCGCCATCACCGACGCCCGGGCCAGCTGGTCGCGGGCGACGGAGTCCTCGGTGTCCAGCAGCGGCTTGTATCCCCAGATCGGGGCCAGCATCGCCAGGCCCGCCTGCACGTCGACGCGGACGTCGCCGGTGTGGATGGGCAGCGGGAACGGCTCGGCGGGGGGCAGCCCGCGGCCGAACTTGCCGTCGACCAGCAGCGCCCACACGTCACCGAAGGTGACCTGCTGGGTGACCAGGTCTTCGATGTCGACGCCGCGATAGCGCAGCGCACCGCCGTCTTTATCCGGCTCGGCAATTTCGGTGGTGAAGGCGACCACGCCCTCGAGGCCGGGGACAAAGTCTTCGGGTACCACAGTCATACCGAAAATTCTCGCACCCCCTGATCGGGCCGACGCTACCGGCCGGTAGCAAGCGCCGGTAGCGTTGGCGCGATGGCAGGAACAGACGACGAGCACCTGCAAAGAATGCGTGTGGAGTACGGGTCAGTGGAAAAAGACGGCAGTCCGGATCTCGACGCGGATTGGCTGCGCGACGGCTGGGTTTCGTTGTTGCGCAAATGGATCGACGACGCCGAACGCTCGGGTGTGGCCGAACCCAACGCGTTGGTGCTGGCCACCGTCACCGCCGACGGCCGGCCCGCCAGCCGATCGGTGCTGTGCAAGAGCGTGGACGAGACCGGGATCACTTTCTTCACCAACTATGACTCGGCCAAGGGCGAGGACCTGGCGGCGACGCCCTACGCCTCGGCGACGTTCCCCTGGTACCGGCTCGGCCGTCAGGTCCACGTCCGGGGTCCGGTGAGCAAGGTCACCGCGCAGGCCACCGCGGACTACTGGTCCAAGCGGCCGCGCGGATCGCAGCTGGGCGCCTGGGCGTCGCACCAATCGCAACCGATCGCGTCACGGGCGGCCCTGCTCGACCAGCTGGAGGAGGTGACCGCCCGCTTCGCCGACCGCGAGCAGGTTCCGGTCCCGCCGGGCTGGGGTGGCTATCTCATTGCGCCGGAACTCGTCGAGTTCTGGCAGGGCCGGGAAAATCGATTGCACAACCGCATCCGCATAACCGGAGATCGGGTGGAGCGCCTGCAGCCCTAACCCGCTGATGATGCACGTCGCGCGGCGGCGTGTCGGGATCGATTGTTGGCGTGACCAGCGGACTCGACCCCGGGCAGGCGCCTCATCCTCATAACGACTACCTTTTGCAGTAAGCACCAAGTCAGCAGCCATATCAGCCAGAGCGCAAAGGGGTTCTCGTGGCAGACACCGACGACACCGCCACTTTGAAGTACCCGGGTGGCGAGACCGACCTGCAGATCGTCAGCGCCACCGACGGCGCCGACGGCATCGCGCTGGGCTCGCTGTTGTCCAAGACCGGCTACACGACGTTCGACAACGGGTTCGTCAACACCGCCTCGTGCAAGAGCTCCATCACCTACATCGACGGCGACGCGGGCATCCTGCGCTACCGCGGCATCCCGATCGAGCAGCTCGCCGAGAAGTCGACCTTCATCGAGGTGAGCTACCTCTTGATCTACGGCGAACTGCCGAGCAAGGAGCAGCTGGCCGACTTCACCAAGCGGATCCAGCTGCACACCATGCTGCACGAGGACCTGAAGCGATTCTTCGACGGCTTCCCGCGCAACGCCCACCCGATGCCGGTGTTGTCCAGCGCCGTCAACGCGCTGTCCGCCTATTACCCCGACTCGCTCGACCCGATGGACACCGAGGACGTCGAGCTGTCCACGATCCGCCTGCTGGCCAAGCTGCCGACCATCGCGGCCTACGCCTACAAGAAGTCGGTCGGCCAGCCCTTCCTCTACCCGGACAACTCACTGTCGCTGGTGGAGAACTTCCTGCGCATGACGTTCGGACTGCCCGCGGAGCCCTACGAGGCGGACCCCGAAATCGTTCGGGCGCTGGACATGCTGCTCATCCTGCACGCCGACCACGAACAGAACTGTTCGACGTCGACGGTCCGGCTGGTCGGGTCGTCGCAGGCCAACCTGTTCACCTCCATCTCCGGAGGCATCAACGCGCTGTGGGGCCCACTGCACGGCGGCGCCAACCAGGCCGTGCTCGAGATGCTCGAGAAGATTCGCCAAAGCGACGACGACGTCAGCGAATTCGTGCGCAAGGTCAAGAACCGCGAAGAAGGCGTGAAGCTGATGGGCTTCGGCCACCGCGTCTACAAGAACTACGACCCACGCGCCCGCATCGTCAAGGAGCAGGCCGACAAGATCCTGGCCAAGCTGGGCGGCGACGACGACCTGCTCGACATCGCCAAGCAGCTCGAAGAGGCGGCGCTGACCGATGACTACTTCATCGAGCGCAAGCTCTACCCGAACGTCGACTTCTACACCGGTCTGATCTACCGGGCGCTGGGCTTCCCGACCCGGATGTTCACCGTCCTGTTCGCGCTGGGTCGGCTGCCCGGCTGGATCGCGCACTGGCGTGAGATGCACGACGAGGGCGACAGCAAGATCGGCCGTCCGCGCCAGATCTACACCGGCTACACCGAGCGCGACTACGTCACCATCGACGCGCGCAAGTAGTCGATCCGCAAGCACAGCCGCTAGCGCAGCGAGGCCAGCACCGCCATCGCGGCGTTGTGCCCGCCGATGCCCGACACCGCTCCGCCGCGGCGAGTGCCCGAGCCGCACAGCATGATTCGTTCGTGCGCGGTGGCCACGCCCCATTGCCGCGCCGGGGTGTCCAGCGGCTCGTCGTCCTCGGCGAACGGCCACGCCAGGCCGCCGTGGAAGATGTTGCCGCCGCTCATGCGCAGGGTGCGCTCCAGATCCAGCGTGGTGGTGGTCTCGAGGCACGGCCGGCCCTGGGCGTCGGTCAGCAGCAGGTCTTGAATCGGTTCGGCCAGAACGGAATTCATCGACGCCAACACGTCATCGGTCAGCTGATTGCGCAGCGCGTCGGGATCGGTTCCGTCGAAAAGCGAATGCGGGGTGTGTAGACCGAACACCGTCATCGTCTGCGCGCCCGCGTCGCGCAACTCGTCGGACAGGATGCTGGGGTCGGTCAGCGAGTGGCAATAGGCCTCGCACGGCAGAGGATTCGGCGGTCGACCACCGGCGGCCTGCGAATAGGCCGTGTCCAGTTGCGTCCAGGTCTCGTTGACGTGAAACGTCCCGGCGAAGGCCTGTTCGGGCGTGACGGCGCGGTCGCGCAGCCGGGGCAGCCGCGCCAGCACCATGTTCACCTTGACCTGCGCGCCGGCGGCCCCGGGCGGCGGTTGCTCGCCGAGCAGCCCGGCCAGGACCGTCGGGGTGACGCCGGCCAGGACGAACCGGGCCCGAATCAGGTGGTCTTCGCCGCCGCTGCGATAACGCACCTCCCCGATGGGATCGACAGCGTAAACCTCTGCGCCGGTGGTGATTTCGGCGCCGTGACCCATCGCGGCCGCAGCCAGGGCCGTGGTCACCGCGCCCATGCCGCCGATCGGGACGTCCCAGTCTCCGGTGCCCCCGCCGAGCACGTGATACAGGAAGCAGACATTCTGCGTCAGCGACGCGTCATCGAGGCGGGCGAACGTGCCGATCAACGCGTCGGTCGCCACCACGCCGCGCACCACGTCGTTGCGCACCGCGTCGGCGATCGCGTGTCCGATCGGGTTATCGATCAACGCCTGCCACGCGGCCGCCGCGCGGCGATCGCCGCGTTCCGTCACCTGCCGGCGGGCCGACTTGCGGGTGCGCAGCGGTTCGAGCAATGTCGGCCACAGTGGTTCGGTCACCAGCCGGCAGCGTTGGTAGAAGTCGGCGAACCCCCGCGCATCCCCGGCCGCCCCGATGGCGGCGAAGGTGTCACCGGACGATCCGATCAGCAGCCCGCCGCGGCCGCCGGTCGCCGGGTCGGGGGTGTACGACGAAAACGGCCGCCGGGCCAGTCGCACGTCGGCGCCCAGATCTTTCACGATGCGCGCGGGCAGCAGGCTGACCAGATAGGAGTAGCGCGACACCCGAACGCCGACACCGTCGAAGGCCTGCGCCGAGACGGCGGCGCCGCCGGTGTGTTCCAGCCGTTCCAGCAGGCGCACCCGCAGACCCGCGCGGGCCAGGTAGCCGGCCGCGACGAGGCCGTTGTGGCCGCCTCCGATGATCAGGGCGTCGACGTCGGCCGCGTGATCGCTCAGCTCAGGTAGCCCTCGACCTCGTCGGGCGGGCGCACCTCCGCCTCCCGTGGGTCGCCGCCGGTCTCGCGCAGTGCCCGGCGCTGCCGCAGCAGGTCCCAGCACTGGTCGAGTTCGACCTCCACCCGCTGGAGCCGGTCGTGCTCCTCCGACGTGTCGATGTCCCCGCGCTGCAGCTGGGCACGCTGGGCTTTCTCCTCGGCGACCAGCTCACGGATGACCGCCAGGGTGTCGTTGTCGGTCGGTTTACTGCCGTTGGCCATCGCTCCAGTGTGCCCGACTCGGGAGGGGGTGAATCGGTAGGCTGCATATCGCCTGGCAAATGCGGGCGACATGAGGGAGGGCCGTCGTGAGGATCAAACGGCCCGGCCTGGCCTGGCTGATCGCGCTGGTGGTCATCCCGCTTCTGATCGCCGCAATCGGCTACGAAGTGTCGGCACGATCGCCGTCCGGCCGCGTGTCTTCGGCGCCGTCGACCAGCGCTGGTGCGCCGAGGTTCTCGTTGGCGGCGTTCTCCATGCTCCGCAACGGCAACAGCGTCACCCTGACCGGAGACTTCCCCGACGAGTCCGCCAAAGCGGCGTTGCTGAAGGTGCTGACCGGCGCGCTGCCCCCCGGCCTCGACATCGTCGAGGAGATCCGCATCGATCCCGCCGTCGACGCCCTCGATTTCGCCAAGGCCAAACCCGTTTTCTCCGACAGCGCATCGATCGCCGATTTCGGCCTCACGGTCGGCGGCGACACCATCACGCTCGCGGGCACCGCGGCATCGCCCGAGCAGAAGAACACCATCGACACCGACGCCAAGCGCATCTGGTCCAACCTGAATGTCGTTGACAATCTTGTGGTTAACGCACCGGCGGCGTCGCCGCCGCCCGCCGCCGCGTCGTGCACCAACCTGCAATCGGCGATCAATACCCTGACCGACGGCGCGCTCACCTTCGACTCGAACATCGGCAGTCTGACCGCGTCGGACGAGCAGGTCCTGACCCGTGTCGCCGACAAACTCAAGGCGTGCCCGAACGCGCATGCGGCCATCAACGGCTACGCCGACAGCACCGGCAACACGAGCCTGAACGTGCCGTTGAGCGAGGAGCGCGCGCAAGCCGTCGCGGCATTCTTGGAAGCCCACGGCGTGCCCGGCGACCGGCTGAGCACCAACGGTCTCGGCTCGGCCAACCCGATCGCCCCCAACGGCACGGACGACGGGCGGGCCCAGAATCGCCGGGTCGAAATCGTGGTCAGCTAAGGAGATTCGGCGTGGACTTTCTGATCCAGTGGTTGTGGTACCTGCTCGCGTTCGTGGCGGGCTCGGCCGTCGCCTGGGCGATTGCCACGCTGCTCAACCGCCCGGGGAAGGGGGCCGGACGATGAGTCACGTGCACTGGTGGCTGTTCGGCCTGTCCTTCGGCCTGGGGCTGATGCTCACCCTCACGCTGCTGATGATCCGGGCCAAAAGCCAAGCGCCGGTGTCGAAGTCACCGAGCAACGGGGCGGCGGCGGAGCCCGCCACCACCGCGATCCCGGTCACCGAGAAGCGCACCACGACAATCCCGGTCACCCAACGGCGCACCACGAAGATCCCGGTCGCCCAGGAGACGCCGACCACCAAGATCCCGCCGTCGCCGCGCGCGCCGCACGGCCCGGGCTCGGCCGACGCCGCTCCCGACTAGCTTGGGCCGGGGAGGCGCAGCACCAGCCGCGCGCCACCCAGCGGGCTATTCTCCAGCGCCGCCGTCCCACCGTGCAGCTGAGCCTGTTGGGCCACCAGCGCCAGGCCCAGCCCCGACCCGGAATGGGAGGCGGTCGATCCGCGGGAAAACCGCTCGAACACCACCCGGCGCTCATCTTCGGGCACGCCGCTGCCGTTGTCGTCGATGGCGATCTCCACGCCGGCGCGCGAGCTGACCGCCGACAGCTGCACCTTGGTGGCGCCGCCATGCTTGACGGCATTGGCGATCGCGTTGTCGACGGTCAGGCGCAACCCGGCCGGCAACCCGACGATGATGCAGGTGGGTGAGGGCACCAGCGAAACGTCGACCCCCGGATAGATCCGGGTGGCGTCGTGGGCGGCGCGGTCGAGCAGCTCGGTGATGTCGACGGGAACGTGATCGTCGGACGTCGACAGTTCGCCCTGGGCCAGGCGCTCGAGGGCGGTCAGCGTGGCCTCGATCCGCAACTGGGTGCGGATGACGTCGCTGAGCACCTCTTTGCGCTGTTCGTCGGGCATGTCCAGGGTGGACAGCACCTCGAGGTTGGTGCGCATCGCGGTCAGGGGCGTGCGCAGTTCGTGCGAGGACACGGCGGCGAAGTCGCGGGCCGACGCCAGCGCGTCCTTGGTCCGGTCCTGTTCGGTCCAGATGCGCTGCAGCATCCCGCGCATGGCTTCGGCGATCTCGACGGCCTCGCTGGCGCCGCGCACCGCCACCTGCGGCCGCTCGTCGGCATCGATCGAGCGGGCTTGCTGGGCCAGGCGTTTGAACGGCCGCACCGCGAACGCCGCGAGCAGCCAAGCGAATACCGCCGCCGCGCCGATCGAGAGCGCGCAGATGAGGATCACCCGGCGATGCAGGTTGTTGGTCTGGGCGATCGTGTCGTAGTACGTCGCACCCACCGCCACCGTCGCCGGCTGTGGCGTGGCGACCTCCAAGGTTCGGACGCGATAGCGCACCCCGTTGATGTAGGTGTCGGCATAGCCGACGTCCAGCGGCGGCAGCGTGACGTCCGAGTTGGACTTGACCTGGCCGTCGCGCCGGACGGTGATGACGGTGTCCTGATCGTTGGGGGCGCGCGGGATGTCATCGAGGCCGCGGGGCAGGAACGGGATGGCGAAACCCGCCGCCTCATCCAGGCGGCGATCCAGGCGTTCCTTCCAGGCGCTGGTGATGCCGAACCACACGACCGCTCCCGCGATCACCACCACGATGGCCGTGCCGATGGCCGTCGCGACGGCGACCCGGGCCCGTAGCGATGGCGTACGGGTCAGAATCCGGGACAGGAACTTCATGGGTCGTTCGGGTTGGTTACTGCATGCGCAGTACGAATCCCACTCCGCGGACGGTGTGCAGCAGCCGGGGGCCACCGTTCGCCTCCAGCTTGCGGCGCAGATATCCGATGAACACGTCGACGACGTTGGTGTCGGCGGCGAAGTCGTAACCCCACACCAGCTCGAGCAGCTGCGCGCGGGACAGCACCGCCGTCTTGTGCTCGGCCAGCACCGCCAGCAGGTCGAACTCCCGCTTGGTCAGGTCGACGTCGACGCCGTTGACCCGGGCACGCCGGCCCGGGATGTCGACTTCCAGCGGCCCGACCGTGATGGTTTCCGAGGAGGACGTGGCGGTGGCGCCGCGGCGGCGCAGCAGCGCCTTGACCCTCGCGACCAGCTCGGCCAGCACGAAGGGTTTGACCAGGTAGTCGTCGGCTCCGGCCTCCAGGCCCGCGACCCGGTCGTCGACGGAGCTGCGGGCGGACAGCACGCAGACCGGGACGTCGTTGTCCATGGCGCGCAGCGCCGTGACGACGCTGACGCCGTCCAGCACGGGCATGTTGATATCGAGCACGATCGCGTCCGGGCGCGTCTCGGTGGCGCTGCGCAACGCCTCGGCGCCGTCGACCGCCGTCGACACCTCGAATCCGGACAGCCGCAGACCGCGTTCGAGCGACGCGAGCACATCGGAATCGTCGTCGACGACCAAGACGCGCGGTGAGCTAGCTCCAGTGTCCATGCCGCCCATTTTGCCTGATTGCCGACTATGGCTGTGGGAGGCTACACCGCTGTCTTACCCGGCGGGTTCGCGGCGATGCTCGGGCAATCCGATGTTGCGGTAACGCCGCAACCGGGCGGCCAGCCGCTCGGCGGCGGGCAGCTCGCGCAGAGCCTGCACCTCGACGGCGATGGCCCGCGACAAGCGCTGCGCGAACTCGACCGGCTCATCGGCGGCATCGGGATGCTCCGGCACGATCGCGTCGACAATCCCGGACTTCAGCAGATCGGCCGATCGAATGCCTTGCGCCGCGGCGAGTGCGGCGGCGTGCTCGGTGTCGCGGAACACGATCGCGCTCGCGCCCTCCGGCGGTAGCGGAGCCAGCCAGCCGTGCAACGCGGCCAGCACCCGATCGGCCGGCACCATCGCCAGCGCCGGCCCGCCGCTGCCCTGGCCCAGCAGCACCGACACCGTCGGGGTATCGAGCGTGACCAGCTCGGCCAGGCACTGCGCGATCTGCCCGGCCAGCCCGCCCTGCTCGGCTTCGGCCGACAGGGCCGGCCCCGCCGTGTCGATCACCAGCACCAGCGGCAGTCGCAGCTCGGCGGCCAGCGCCATGCCGCGCCGGGCCTCGCGCAGCGACGCGGGCCCCACCAACCCGCCCGTCAGCCGCTGCTGGCCCAGCACCACCACGGGCTGGCCGGCGAATCGGGCCAGCGCCAACAGTGTGGTGGCGGCCTCTCCCTGGCCGGTCCCGGACAGCAGCACCCGGTCGGTGGCGCCGTGCCGCAGCAACAGCCCCACCCCGGGCCGGTCGGGCCGCCGCGACGCCACCACCGAGTCCCACGCCGCGACGTCGGGCGTCGGTTCGGGCGGCGCCGGCGCGGGCAGCGGCGCGGGAGCGTCGGCGATGACGGTCATGGCCCGGTCGAGCGTGCGGCGCAGCTCATCGAGCCGGACGACGCCGTCGATCACGCCGTGCCGCTGCAGATTCTCCGCGGTCTGCACGCCCTCGGGAAAGGGTTCGCCATAGAGCAACTGATACACGCGCGGCCCGAGGAAGCCGATCAGCGCGCCCGGCTCGGCGACCGTCACATGACCGAGCGAACCCCACGACGCGAACACCCCGCCGGTGGTCGGATTGCGCAGATAGACCAGGTACGGCAAATGCGCCTGTTTGTGCAGCCGGACCGCCGCGGCGATCTTCACCATCTGCAGGAACGCGACCGTGCCCTCTTGCATGCGGGTGCCGCCGGAGCTCGGCGACGCCAACAGCGGCAGGCCCTCGGCCGTCGCCCGCTGCACGGCGGCGGTGATCCGCTCGGCCGCGGCCACCCCGATCGACCCGCCCAGGAAGCCGAACTCGCAGACCACCACGGCGACCCGGCGCCCGAACACGCGCCCCTCGCCGGTGAGCACCGATTCGTCCAGGCCCGTCGCTTCCCGGGCGCCGGCCAGCTCGCCGGCGTAGGACGCGCTGACCGGCACCGCGAGCGGTTCGCTGTCCCAGCGGATGAAGGAATTTTCGTCCAGCACCGCATCGCGGAGTTGACCAGCCGTAATGCGACTCACGTGACGAGGCTATATAGGGTGGCTGCCATGATCGGTGTTACCCAGGCCGAAGCCGTTATGACCATCGAGCTGCAGCGCCCCGAGCGCCGCAACGCCTTGAACTCCCAGCTGGTCGAGGAGCTGCGCGAGGCCGTGCTGAAGGCCGGCGACGGCTCCACCCGCGCGATCGTGCTGACGGGTCAGGGCACGGTGTTCTGCGCCGGCGCGGACCTGTCCGGTGACGCCTTCGCCGCCGACTACCCCGACCGGCTCATCGAGCTGCACAAGGTGCTCGACGCCACGCTGATCCCGGTGATCGGGGCCATCAACGGGCCGGCCATCGGCGCCGGCCTGCAGCTGGCCATGCAATGCGATCTGCGGGTCGTCGCGCCCGACGCGTTCTTTCAGTTCCCGACTTCGAAATATGGTCTGGCCCTGGATAACTGGAGCATCCGGCGACTGTCCTCGCTCGTCGGCCACGGCCGCGCCCGCGCGATGCTGCTCACCGCGGAGAAGCTGACCGCCGACGTGGCGCTGCAGACCGGGATGGCCAACCGCATCGGGACACTGGCCGACGCGCAGGCGTGGGCCGCCGAGGTCGCGGGCCTGGCGCCGCTGGCCATCCAGCACGCCAAGCGGGTGCTCAACGACGACGGCGCCATCGAAGAGGCGGGCCCGGTGCACAAGGAGCTCTTCGACAAGGCTTGGAGCAGCCAGGACGTCGTGGAGGCCCAGGTCGCCCGGATCGAGAAACGACCGCCGAAGTTCCAGGGGGCCTGACAACCATGCGGGGGACGCTACGGCTGGTCGCCGGTACGGCGTCGCTGGCGGCCGGTGGCTGGCTGATGCGGGCGCTGCGCGGCGCGCCCGACGCGCTCGGCGCCCACCCCGCCTCGATCGCGGCGGTGACGGCCGGGTCGCCGCACTACCGCGACGGCGTCTTCGTCAACCTCGAGCCGGCCTCCGACACCAAGATGGACCGCGAGCAGTTGCGGCTCGTCGCGTGGGAGTTGATCGGGAACCGGGGCGGCAGCAGGCCGAAGGGGCCGATCCCGCTGGCGTCGCCGGGGATTCTCGACGCCGACCCGAGCCGGCTGGCCGTCAGCTGGTTCGGCCATTCCACGGCGCTGCTGGAGATCGACGGCTACCGGGTGCTCACCGATCCGGTGTGGAGCGACCGGTGCTCGCCGTCGGACGTCGTCGGCCCGCAGCGGCTGCACCCGCCGCCGATCCAACTCGAGGCGCTGCCCGCCGTCGACGCGGTGGTGATCAGCCATGACCATTACGACCACCTCGACATCGACACGGTGAGGGCGCTGGCCCGCACCCAGCGGGCCCCGTTCTTCGTGCCGCTCGGCATCGGGGCCCACCTGCGCATGTGGGGCATCCCCGAGCACCGCATCGTCGAGCTCGACTGGCATCAGAGCGCCAAGGTCGACGAGCTGACGGTGGTGTGCGTGCCCGCGCGGCACTTCTCGGGACGCTTTCTGGACCGCAACACGACGCTGTGGGCGTCGTGGGCGTTCGTCGGCCCGACGCATCGCGCGTATTTCGGCGGCGACACCGGCTACACCAAGAGCTTCGCGCAGATCGGCGCCGACCACGGGCCGTTCGACCTGACGCTGCTGCCCATCGGGGCCTACAACACGGCGTGGCCCGACGTGCACATGAACCCCGAGGAGGCGGTGCGGGCGCATCTGGACGTCACCGACGGCGGGCTGCTGGTCCCGATCCATTGGGGCACTTTCCGATTGGCCCCGCACCCGTGGGCGGAACCGGTGGAGCGTCTCCTGGCCGCCGCCGCGCCCGAGCGGGTGGACGTGGCGGTGCCGCTGCCCGGTCAGCGCGTCGATCCCGCGGCGCCGCAGACATCCGACCCCTGGTGGCGGCTGTAGATCGGCGCGGCGCGCATCGCACCGCGTTAGGGTTCGCGCATGACCACACGTGCGGCCGCGGCCGCGATCGCCGCGACGCTGCTCGGGTTGACCGGATGCGGTTCCGTGCAGCCGACAGCCGCTCCGCCGTCCACATCGCCTGACCTTCCGCCCAACCAGGTCTCCGGCGTCTCGATACCCGCCGGCCGCATCGATGAGGCCGTCGCCAAGGTCGACGGTCTGGTCAACGACCTGATGAAAAGCACCGGCATCCCGGGGATGGCGGTGGCCGTTGTGCACGGCGGGAAAGTGTTGTACGCCAAAGGCTTCGGCATCAAGGACGTGGGCAAGGGGCAGGGCCAGGACAACAGAGTGGACGCCGACACCGTCTTCCAGTTGGCATCGGTGTCCAAATCCGTGGGCGCGACGGTGATCGCCCACGAGGTCAGCGACAACGTCGTCGCCTGGGACACGCCCGTCGCGTCCAAGCTCCCATGGTTCACGCTCAGCGATCCCTACGTCACCAGCCATGTGACCGTCGGCGACCTGTACTCCCATCGCTCCGGGCTGCCGGACCACGCCGGTGACAAGCTGGAAGACCTGGGCTACGACCGTCGGCAAACGCTGGAGCGGCTCAAGTACCTGCCGCTGGATCCGTTCCGAATCAGCTACGCCTACACCAACTATGGGATCACCGCCGGTGCTGAGGCGGTGGCGGCCGCCGCGGGCAAGCCATGGGAGGAGCTGTCCGACGAGGCGCTCTACCGCCCGCTGGGAATGACCTCGACAAGTTCGCGGTTCGGCGACTTCCTTGCCCGGCCCAACCACGCGGTCAACCACATCAAGATCGACGACACGTGGCAGGCCCGTTTCCAGCGCGACCCCGATCCCCAGTCACCGGCCGGCGGCGTGAGCTCATCGGTGCACGACATGGCGCGCTGGCTGTTGATGTTGCTGGGCAACGGAACTTACGACGGCCGGCGGATCACGTCACCGGAGGCCCTGTTGCCCGCGCTCAGCCCGCAGATGGTGTCATCGCCCGCCAAAACGCCGCAGGCGCGCACCGGCTTCTACGGGTATGGCTTCAACTCCTCGGTGGACTCCTCGGGACGCACCGAGTACAGCCATTCCGGCGCTTTCGATTTGGGGGCGGCGACCAATTTCGTGGTGCTGCCCTCTGAGGACGTGGGCATCATCGCGCTGACCAACGCCGCGCCCTACGGCATCCCCGAAACGCTGACCGCCGAATTCATGGACCTGATCCAGTACGGTCAGATCCGCGAGGACTGGGGTCCCCTGTACAAGAAGGCGATCGGCTGGCTGAACAATCCGGTGGGCTCGCTGGTCGGCAAGCGACCCCCGGCCAACCCCGCCCCGTCCCGACCGCTCGGCGACTACGTGGGCACCTACGGCAGCGACTACTGGGGACCGGCCCTCGTGACCGAACACGACGGCGCGCTGCAGTTGGCATTAGGGCCGAAAAACCGGACGGCCGCCCTCACACACTTCGACGGCGACACCTTCACCTTTGCACTGACGAACGAAAACGCGCCACCCGGAACGGTTTCCAAGGCCACATTTTCCGGGTTCCCCGGCGCCACGCTGAACCTGGAGTATTACGACTCGAACAAGCTGGGAACCTTCACACGATGACACTCGCTCCCGCCCTCGGCCTGACCGACGCCGAAGTCGCGCAGCGCGCGGCCGACGGCAAGAGCAACGCGGTACGAGAACGCGCCACGCGCAGCATCACCGCAATCGTCAGGGCCAACGTCTTCACCCGGATCAACGCGATCCTGGGGGTGTTGCTGCTGATCGTGTTGTCGACGGGCTCGGTGATCAACGGGATGTTCGGGCTGTTGATCGTCGCCAACAGCGTCGTCGGCATGGTCCAGGAGATCCGGGCCAAACAGACGCTGGACAAACTCGCCATCGTGGGGCAGGCGAAACCCTTGGTGCGCAGGCAATCCGGGACCCGGGCGGTGCCGCCCGGGGAGGTGGTGCTCGACGACATCATCGAACTGGGCCCCGGCGATCAGGTCGTCGTCGACGGCGAGATCGTCGAAGAGGCGAACCTGGAGGTCGACGAGTCGCTGCTGACCGGTGAGGCCGACCCGATCGCCAAGGCCGTCGGCGACGCGGTGATGTCGGGCAGTTTCGTCGTTGCGGGCAGCGGCGCCTACCGCGCCACCAAGGTGGGCCCGGACGCGTACGCCACCAAGCTCGCCGAGGAGGCCAGCAAGTTCACCCTGGTGAAATCCGAACTCCGCAACGGCATCAACCGCATTCTGCAGTTCATCACCTATCTGTTGGTGCCCGCCGGCCTGCTTACCATCTACACCCAGCTGTTCACCACGAACGCCGACTGGCGGCAGGCCGTGCTGCGCACGGTCGGCGCGCTGGTGCCGATGGTCCCCGAAGGGCTGGTGCTGCTGACATCCGTCGCCTTCGCGGTCGGGGTGGTCCGGCTCGGTCAGCGCCGGTGCCTGGTGCAGGAGCTACCCGCCATCGAGGGACTCGCGCGTGTCGACGTGGTCTGCGCGGACAAGACGGGGACCCTGACCGAAAGCGGCATGCGGGTGGCGACCGTGGACGAACTCGACCCGACGGGGGAGCGGATCGCCGACGTGCTGGCCTCGCTGGCCGCAGCCGATCCGCGGCCCAACGCGAGTATGCGGGCCATCGCCGAGACCTACCACGAACCGCCGGGCTGGACCGCCACGGCGACAGCACCTTTCAAGTCGGCCACCAAATGGAGCGGCGTCTCGTTCGACGGCCACGGCAACTGGGTGATGGGGGCGCCGGACGTGTTGCTC
This sequence comes from Mycobacterium sp. MUNTM1, assembly GCF_054660795.1. NCBI lineage: Bacteria > Bacillati > Actinomycetota > Actinomycetes > Mycobacteriales > Mycobacteriaceae > Mycobacterium > Mycobacterium sp. MUNTM1. Next base: position 92,017 of record NZ_BAAGDE010000010.1, on the reverse strand, counting down.
GAGCCGGCGTCGGCGGCGGCCGAGCACGCCGAGCGGATCGGGGCGAGGGGGTTGCGGGTGCTGCTGGTCGGCGCCGGTGACGTCGCCGTCGACCACCCCGACGCGCCGGGCCGCGTCACCCCCGTCGCGCTGGTGGTCCTCGAACAGAAGGTGCGCCCCGACGCGCGCGCGACACTAAAATACTTTGCCGAACAAGGTGTTTCGGTCAAGGTGCTGTCCGGGGACAACGCGGTCTCGGTCGGCGCCGTCGCCGGCAAGCTCGGGCTGCGCGGCGAGACGATGGACGCGCGCCAATTGCCCTCCGAGCCCGCGCAATTGGCCGACGCGCTGGACACCCACACCACCGTCGGGCGGGTGCGGCCGGATCAGAAGCGCGCCGTGGTGCACGCCCTGCAATCGCGCGCGCACACCGTCGCGATGACCGGCGACGGTGTCAATGACGTGCTGGCCCTCAAGGACGCCGACATCGGGGTCGCGATGGGCGCCGGCAGCCCGGCGGCGCGCGCGGTCGCGCAGATCGTCTTGCTGGACAACAGGTTCGCCACGCTGCCCTATGTCGTCGGGGAGGGGCGCCGGGTGATCGGCAACATCGAACGCGTCGCCAACCTGTTCCTGACCAAGACGGTGTACTCGGTGCTGCTGGCGTTGCTGGTGGGCATGGAATGCCTGCTCTCCAAACCGTTGAAGGCTGACCCGCTGCTGTACCCGTTCCAGCCCATCCACGTCACCATCGCGGCCTGGTTCACCATCGGCATACCGTCGTTCATCCTGTCGCTGGCGCCCAACAACGAACGCGCCCACTCCGGTTTCGTGCGAAGGGTCCTCACGTCCGCGCTGCCCTCCGGGCTGATCGTCGGCACCGCGACGTTCGCCTCCTACCTGCTGGCCTATCACGGTCGCCACGCCACCTTCGTCCAACAGGATCAGGCGTCCACCGCGGCCCTGATCACGTTGCTGATGACCGCGCTGTGGGTGCTGGCCGTGGTCGCCCGCCCCTACGAGTGGTGGCGGGTGGCGCTGGTAATCGCTTCGGGCCTGGCCTATGTCGTGATTTTCAGCCTGCCGCTGGCGCGCAAGGAGTTCCTGCTCGACCCGTCCAATGTCGCGGTGACATCGACCGCGCTGGGCGTCGGGGTGCTCGGTGCGGCCGGCATCGAGGCCACGTGGTGGATCCGCGCCAAAGTGCTGGGTGTGCAGCCGCGGTTGTGGCGCTGAGTGCGCCGAAGTCACCCGCAGTGCGCCGTCCCCGGCCAAGTACGATGCCGGGAAAAGGGAGGGCTCATGGGATTCCTGGACAAGGCGAAGGACCTGTTGTCGCAGAACGCCGACAAGGTCGAAATGGCGATCGACAAGGCCGGCGAGTTCGTCGACGACAAGACGCAGGGCAAATACACCGACACCATCCACCAGGTGCAGGAGCAGGCCAAGAAGGCCACCGGCGCCGCGGACACCGGCGACCAGCAGAACTGAGCAATGGCGAAGCTTTCCGGATCCATCGATGTCCCGCTGCCACCCGAGGTGGCCTGGCAGCACGCCTCGGACCTGTCCCGGTACAAGGAATGGCTGACCATCCACCGGGTGTGGCGCAGCACTCTGCCCGACGAGATCGAAAAGGGCACGGTCGTCGAGTCGATCGTCGAGGTCAAGGGCATGTACAGCCGCATCAAATGGACGGTGGTGCGCTACAAGCCGCCCGAGGGCATGACGCTCAACGGTGACGGTGTCGGCGGGGTCAAGGTCAAGCTGATGGCCAAGGTCGCGCCCAGGGACGACGGCTCCACCGTCAGCTTCGACGTGCACCTGGGCGGTCCGGCGCTGTTCGGCCCCATCGGCATGATCGTCGCCGCGGCGCTGCGCGGCGACATCAACCAATCGCTGGAGAACTTCGTCACGGTGTTCACCCGCGCCGACCCGAGCACGAACGGAGACGGTGGGCCTCATCGCTGATCGCCGGCGTCGATGAGTTTTAGGCTGGGCGGCAGTCGATAGTGTGAAGCCCTTTCCCTCGGGGCCAGGACACCACCAGGAGGTCACCGTGCCCATCCGCGACTGCGCCCCGCTGGGCGCCCCATGCTGGATCGATCTGACCACGTCCGACGTCGCCCGCGCGCAGCAGTTCTACGGCACGGTCTTCGGCTGGACCTTCGAGTCCGCCGGACCCGAGTACGGCGGCTACCTCAATGCCGCCAAGGACGGCCACCCGGTGGCCGGCATCATGGCCAATCGGCCGGAAGCCGGGTCGCCCGACCACTGGGCCACCTACTTTCACACCGCCGACATCGACACCACCGTCGCGGCGGTGCCCGAGGCGGGTGGTGCGGTGTGCATGGCGATGGAGGTGCCCGCCAAGGGCCACATGGCCGTCGCGACCGACCCGGCCGGCGCGGTGTTCGGGCTGTGGCAGCCGCTGGAGCACCGCGGCTTCGAGCTCGTCGGGGCCGCGGGCGCCCCTGTGTGGCACCAGCTGACCACACGCGGCTACAGCGCGGCCCTCGACTTCTACCGCGAGGTTCTGGGGTGGCAGACCGAGACGGTGTCCGACAGCGACGAATTCCGCTACAGCACGGCACGATTCGGTGACGAGCAATTGCTCGGCGTGATGGACGGGGCCGCGTTCCTGCCGCAGGACATCCCGTCGAATTGGGTGATCTTCTTCGGCGCCGAGGACGTGGACAAGACGCTGCGGGTGATCGCCGACAATGGCGGCATCGTGGTGCGCGACGCCGAGGACACCCCGTACGGGCGGCTGGCCGCAGCGGGCGATCCGACGGGCGCGGTCTTCAACCTGTCCTCGCTGCAGACGTAGCGCCTCGTCCGGCGAGCCTCGCGTGCGTTGACGCGGGCCGGTGTGAGAGTCCGTTAACCTCGCTAGCATGACTCGCCGACTGCGCCCCGGTTGGCTGGTGGCGTTTTTCGCCGTCGTGGTGTCGGCCAGCGCATGGTTGCCGTGGCTGCGGACGACCGTCAACGGCGGGGGTTGGGCCAACGCCGTCGGCGGCGCTCACGGCAACCTGGAATTGCCCCGGGGGTTCGGCGCGGGGCAGCTCATCGTGCTGTTGGCCTCGACGTTGCTGGTGGTCGGCGCGATGATAGGCCGTGGACTGTCGGTGAAGCTCGCTTCGGTTGCCGCGCTGCTGATTTCGCTGCTGATCGTGGCGCTGACGGCGTGGTACTACAAGCTCAACGTCAATCCGCCGGTGTCCGCCGAATACGGGCTGTACGTCGGCGGGGGCGCCGCGGTCTGCGCGGCGGCGTGCTCGCTGGTGGCCGTCGTCGCCGCGGCGGCTGCGGGGAGGTCCGGCCGCTGATCGGTCAGGCCGACGGGAACTCGTGCGTCCCCGACGCGCCGCTGGTTTCGGGCTCGTTGACACCGAATACGAAGGGTGCGAAGACAATTTCGCGTCCGTCCGGGTCGCGGAACGTGACCGCCCCGGTGGCCTCCCAGTACGGGTGCTGTTCGACGGGTTCGACGCCGGCCTCGCGCAGGCGCGCGAGGGCGGCTTGTTGCGCCTGCTGGTCGGGAAAATACAGGCACAGCTGTTCGTGACGATCGACCGCGACGGCGTCGACGGCCTCCACGATTTCCATGGTGAGGTTCCAGCTGGGCAATCCGAAGATGGCGCCGTTGCTTCCGTAGCTGTCCCCGAACGTCTCGTAGAGCGGCAGCCCCACCAGATCGCGGTAGAACTGCACTGTTTGCGCGAAATGCGTGGAGCGGCGCGCGAAGCGGATGGCGCCGATCGGCGCGAGCCGAAGCGGCCAGTGCGTGGTGTGGTGGTGCTTGCGGGCGCTCATCACAGCCCGATCGCGCCGGCGGCCGAGTCGGCGGTGTCCCAGCGGCGCAAGTGGGTGCCGGGCGCCCACGTCGAGTGGGTACCGCTGGAAATACGTTCGGGCAGTTGCAGTTTGCACACCGGGCCGTCGCCGACCCGGGCGGCGTCGAACACCAGGCAGTAGGAGGCGTCGGTGTTCATGTCGGTGGTGAGGGTGACCAGGTAGCCGCCGTCCTCACCGGTGGCGCCCACCCGCGGGGCCATCGCGGTCTCGCTGCCGTAGACGCCCTCGCCGAACGAGAACTTTTCCTCGATTCCGGTGCGCAGGTCGTGTTTGACCAGGCCGTCGAACAGAAACCAGCCGGGCCTGCCGGTGGCGGCATAGGTGTAGCGGTAGGCGCCGCCGGCGTGCTCGGGGTTGATGGTGCCGAACTCGGTGATGGTTTCCGAGAGCCGCTCCTCTCGCACCGCGCCGGTGACCAGGTTGAAGCGCCACCGGTGCAGCCGGGCCTGCAGGCGATCCAGGGCGAGGAAGCGAAACAGCTTCTCCCACTTGGTGCCACCGGTATCGAGCGGGGACGGATCGCCCTCGAAGAAGCCGTCGAGCACGATCTCGTCGCCGTCCTCGTAGGCGTTGGTGAAGTGCAGCACGAACGTGGGATCGGCCTCGAACCAGCGAATGTCGCCGGTGGCGCCGCGGCGGGGGATCACCGCGAAGCGCGACGGGAGGTCGGGATAGAAGCGTGGCAGGTGCACATCGTGCTCGAGCAGTTGCGGATCCCAGAACAGCGGGAAATCGTTGAGGATGGCGTAGTTTTCGGTGAACGCCATGTCGTGCGGGAGGCGCGGCCCGGGCAGCGGGACGTCGACATAGTGCGCCAGCTCGTTGCGCTCGTCGACCACGCCGTAGTGCATATACGGCTCTTGCTTGCTGTAGTTGAAGAACAGCAGTTCGCCGGTTCTGTTGTCCACCTTGGGATGTGCCGACACACCCCATTCGCTCGGGAAGCCGCCGTTCCAGGACTCCTTGCCCAGCGTGCCGGCCGAGTACGGGTCGATCCGGTACAGGTCGCCGCACTGGTAGAAGCTGGTCAGTGCGATGCCGCGGTGCACGATGACGTCCGTGCTCGACGCGTCCTTCATCTTCGTGCGTGCGCCCCAGCCCTGCTCGCGCCGGGCCAGTTGCACGGGCTCGGCCAGGCCCGGCCACAGCGGCCCGCCCGCCTCGTTCTCGGCCAGGAAGCCGTCGGTGCGGATGAATCGGTTGCGGTAGAAGGCCTTTCCGTCGCGGAAGCCGACCACGTGCACCATGCCGTCACCGTCGAACGGGTGGTAGGTCTTCAACGCCGGGTGCAGCGGGTTCTCGGTGTTGCGCAGGTATACGCCGTCCAGGTCGCGGGGAATCTCACCCTGGACGGCGATCAGGTCGTCGGCGTCCCACTCGGTGGTCTGGGGACGCCACGGTCCGGTGCGATACGGGTGGTCGTCGTCTTCGGGCAGGGTGGACAGGAACTTGCCGACGATCTCAACATCCATGATCACACGCCTTCGGTGCCGCTGACGACGAAACTCACTGTGGTGGCGGTGCTTCCGCCGAAATTCAGGGTGCCGAACCTCCGGGCTCCCTCGACCTGATATTCGCCCGCGGCGTCGCTGACCTGCTTGGCCGCATCGAGCAGCATCCGCACGCCGGAGGCCCCGACGGGATGTCCGCCACCGATCAGTCCGCCGCCGGGGTTGATCGGCATCCGGCCGCCGATCTCGATCTCACCGTTCTCGATCGCCTTCCACGACTCGCCCGGGCAGGTCAGCCCGATGTGGTCGATCGCCAGATACTCGCTCGGGGTGAAGCAGTCATGGACTTCGAATCCGTCGACGTCGTCGAGGCGGCGCTGCGCGCGGCGCAGCGCGTCGAGCACCGCGGCCCGCACATGGGGCAGGACGTACGGGTCGCCATCGGCGCGGTCCAGTTTCTGTTGCAGCCCCAGCCCGACGGTGCGATGCCCCCAGCCGTCGATGCGGCCGATCGGGCGCGCACCGGGGTGCTCGCGCAGATAGGCGTCGTTGACGAGCGCCAATCCCGCACCGCCGTCGGTCATTTGGCTGCAGTCGAATCGGCGTAACCGTCCCTCGGTGATCGGGTTGGTGGCGTCGTCGTCGGTGATCGGCTCGGGGACCGTCCAGTCGCGGGTCTGCGCGTTGGGGTTGCGCCGCGCGCTGGCGAAGTTCAGCTGGGCGATGGCGCGCAGGTGCGCGTCGTCCAGCCCGTACCGACGGTCGTACTCGTCGGCCACTTGGGCGAACATGGACGGCCACAGGTAGCGGGCGTCTGCCCCTTCGTGACCGGTCCACGCGGCGGCGCCCAGATGCTGCGCGGCGGTGTCGCCGGGGACGGTCTTCTCCAGCTCGACGCCCACCACCAGCGCACTGTCGTAGGCGCCCGAGCGTAGATCCGCCATCGCCGACAGCGCCGCGACGCTGCCGGAGGCGCACGCCGCTTCGTGCCGCGAGGCCGGCGTATCCCAGAGGCCGTCACACACCGTGGCCGGCATCGCCCCGAGGTGGCCCTGCCGCGCGAACATCTCGCCGAAGGCGTTGGCGACATGCACCACCCCGATGTCTCCCGCATCGACCCTGGCGGCGGTCAGTGTGGCGTCGACGACCTCGGCCGTCAGCGCGGCGAAGTCGCGGCCTTCTCTGGAGAGGTTGCGAGCGAAATCGCTTTGATAACCGCCGAGAATCCATACGCCGGGCGACCGGTCCATACGCCGACGGTACTCCCGCACCGCGGGGTTGTTGAGGCCTTCGGCGACCCGAGCCCAACCCGTCTAGGTCGGTGAAGGGACCCCGAAAAAGGGCGGCCCCGTCGGCTCTCGGGCTGAACCGACGGGACCTAGACGGGTGCGAAGGCCGGCCGACGCACTCGCCTCTGTTGGATCATTGCCACCGATGACGGTCGACAAACATGCTGACCCAATCTGTTTGAGTGTGACACGCCTTTCGCGTTGCGCCGGCCGAATGGCGAATCTCGTTTTGCGTGTGTGCAACAGCGTGCCCCACGGTTCCGCGCGCGAAAGGCTGAGCTGCGGCAATGTGGTGCGCCCGTACCGAACCGGATCGGCGGCTCGCGCAGGTATTCGGCGAGCGCTGCGCCGCCCGCCCAGCAAAGTCGTCGTCGCTTCCCCTCGCACCCGGCGGCCCGCGCCCCGCGGCCGCGCGACCGGGTGAAGGGGTGCCCGACTCGTAGCGACAGGTCGGTTTCGGGAGAACGGCCGTCCCGGCGCCGGTCGAGCCGGTCCGGGTCCATCCTGGCACCGCCCCGCCAGCCGAACAGTCCAGTGTGGCCGCGGCCGCGGCAAAGTCGATCACGCCTTCCAACTGGTCATATGGACGGTGAGCTAATCGTCGCGAAGGTGCGTCGCGGGCGGGGATCGCTGCGTTGCGACACGGTCACGGATGCATACCTATCAGCTCATCACTGGTCACATTTGCCCCGCAGATCACTATCGTCACATGGGCCAGCTGAAGGACGTCATCGCGGTGTCCTACCCCTCGAAAGGTGCTACATGTCGGCGTTTCTGCGAAGTGTGTCGCTATCGATGGCGTCGGCGGCCGCTATCGGATTCGTCCTCGTGGTGGGGCCCGCGCCAATCGCAAACGCCACACCGTGCGGGGCACCCGAGGCCAACGTGGATCCGCCCGCCGCGCCGCCGGCCATGCCCGCACCCCAGCCGGTCGTCCAGCCGCCAGTCGGGCGCAGGCCCACGCACACGAATGACCAGGCCCCGCTACCGCGGCTGGGTCCGCTGATCTCGTCCTTGCTCAAGCCGGCCGCGCCGGGCCGGCAGTACTCCGCACCGGTGCACCCGCGAGCCGAGGGGCCCGACCCGTCCGCGCCGATGTACCCGCAAGCCGAGGTGTTGCCGCCCGGACCCAATCCTCCGGCACCCGGCGTCCCGCCGAACGCCAACCAGCTGCGCCCGAACGCCGCGCCCGTGCCGCGGCCGCAGCCACAGCCGCAGCCCGAGCCGGGACCGCCGCCCCCGTCGATCGCCGGGGCTCCGACGTCGCTCGTCGACTGGGTGACCGGACCGAACGGCCCCAACAAGACCCTGCAGCGTTTCAGCATCTCCGGCACCGACCTCGGGATCGCCTGGGACAACGGCGATCCCGGCAACCGCCAGGTACTGATGGCCTTCGGGGACACCTTCGGCTACTGCAAGGTGCACGGCCAGCAGTGGCGCTACAACACCCTGTTCCGCAGCAACGACCACGACCTGTCGAAGGGCATTCACATCGCCGACGGTGTGCCGAACGACCGATACTCCGGCTCGCCGGTGTGGGCGCCGGGACTTTCCAAGCAGGTCGTCAACACCATCCACAAGGCGGCGCACGAGACGGGCATCATCCCGACCGCGGCGATGTCGATGGGCAGAACCCAGTACATGAGCTACATGTCCATCCGGCAGTGGGGCCGTGACGGCGAATGGTCGACGAACTACTCGGCGATCGCCCGGTCCAACGACAACGGCCAGAACTGGGGGATCTTCCCGACCACCATCCGCACGGCCTCGCCGGATGCCATTCCGGGAGCGGGGTTTACGCCGGGAAATGAAAACTTCCAGATGGGCGCGTTCCTGAAGGGTAACGACGGTTACCTCTACCAGTTCGGCACCCCGTCGGGGCGTGGCGGCGCGGCGTTCCTCTCGCGCGTCCCACCGAATCAGCTGCCCGACCTGACCAAGTACCAGTACTGGAACGGCGACAACGGCGGTCACTGGGTGGCGAACAATCCCGGCGCGGCGACGCCGATCTTCCCGGGGCCGGTCGGCGAAATGTCGGCCCAGTACAACAGTTATCTCAAGCAGTACCTGGTGCTCTACACCGACGGCGGCAGCAACGACGTCGTGGCACGGACCGCGCCGACGCCGCAAGGGCCCTGGAGTCCCGAGCAGCCGCTGGTGTCGTCGTTCCAGATGCCCGGCGGTATCTATGCGCCGATGATCCATCCCTGGTCGTCCGGACGAGACCTGTACTTCAACCTGTCGCTGTGGTCGGCATACGACGTGATGCTGATGCACACCGTGCTGCCGTAAAGCCGTTGCCGTCGAACAACGATGGCCGAGTGAGAGGAGGGCGACGATGATCGCCTTGGAGTATCACGACAACTGTTGCGGCCTCGCCGATCCGCTCACTCCTCTCGCCGCGGCGGCGTTGCCCGACGATGTGCCCGAGTCGTCGGCGGGTGAGCTGTCCCGATCGGAGGGCGTCGGCGCCGCGGACGCCCACACGGTGTTCGACGGACACCGGCCGGATTTCTGGACGGTGGGAAGGCCGGGGCTCCGAGACATCGAGGTGTGCATCGAAGGGACCCGCGCCGACGGCGCGATCAGCCTGGGCCTGGTGGTCAACGGCCTGGACTGCAGTGGTGTTCCGATCGACCAGGCGCTTTCGCTCGCAGACGCCCGGGGGGATGCGGGCGTCTGCGGCGTCAGCTGCCGGGGAGGCGGCCACCTCAAAGCCAGTTAGCCAGCGGCTGAGGGCTTTTCGCGGCGCCACCGTCGCCGATACGCGTCAGGGGGTATCGGCTACGGCGGCGGCGGAAACCACCGCTTGCCGTCCGTGGTCCATCCGCAGGGCAGGTAGTTCCAGTGTGCCGGCGGGTTGGGATCGAAACTGAGGCACTTCGGTGCGTAGAACGACGGGGCGGGGGGAGGAGGCGGCGCCGGTTGGTTCTCGGCGCGGGCGACAGCCCCGCTGAGCATCACGGCCCCAACGGCCATCAGTGTCGCGATCAGCTTCCGCATCGCAGGCTCGGCTCGTGCCCTACGAAGCGACGGGCGCTACGTTTCTTCCTTCACACGCACGGTATAGATGCTAGTCCTCTTCCCCGCACTTTGTGGGATATGAATTCGTCCGACGTAGGGCGCCGCGCGGCGGCCCGACGCATCGATGCGTTCGACGGCGCCGCAGAAAAGACATAAGCGTAAGCGCGGTCGATGAACGCAAACTGGACAGGGCGTGACAACGAAAAGTACGATCGTGTTCAGTCATCTACTGGTAGAGCGGGGATTTTGTTGCGGCACATGGCCGTGCAAGCAGGAGCATTGCAATGACGCCTCTCGGCGGGAGCTCACCGTCGGTGTGTGCGGCGAGTACTGCACCACGCCGCCAGGCTCACTCTGCCCTGCCCGTCCGTCACCTCGCGCACGCGCGCCCGTGCCTCGCCACGGTTGTCTGTGAGCAAACACGCCAAGATAGCTGGCACGCAATCGAAGTCATCGCCAGCGTGCACAGTCGCCGGGTTGAGTCCTACCTGCAGCGCCGCCGGCACCGCCCGTGGCGCAACCGGGGATCCTAGCCTTCGACCGCGAGCTGTTTCTGCCGTGATCGGCGTTGCACAGCAACTCCAATGACGTCCGCATGTCGCCCACGGCCTACCGGGCCGTGGCCACGTGTAGGTCGCACCGGTTAATCCATCGAATGCCGTGTGCCACAACATGAATGCCGCCTAGCCAGGCCGGCGCGTGCAGAGCACGCGGGCCGGTCAATCGGCATAGCGGCTCTGGGTTCGTCAGCGCGTCGGGCGGCGTGATTCCCAGAGCTCCGGCTTATCAGATCAAGATGCGCGCGGCGCAGGTGCGATCGGCGCGCGAATAATACGAGGTGTAGCAATGGATTTCGGAGGCTTGCCGCCCGAGGTCAACTCCGGCCGAATGTACGCCGGTCCCGGGGCGGCGCCGATGCTGGCCGCGGCCGCGGCGTGGGACGGATTGGCCGCCCAGTTGCACTCCGCGGCGGCATCGTACGAGTCGTCGATCGCGAACCTGACCGGTAGCTGGCAGGGTCCGTCGTCGAGCCTGATGGCAACCGCGGCGGCGCCGTACACGGCGTGGATGAGCGCGACCGCCGCCCAGGCCGAGCAAACCGCTAATCAGGCGCGAGTCGCGGTCGCCGCCTATGAGGCCGCATTCGCAGCGACGGTGCCGCCGCCGACCGTTGCGGCCAACCGCGCCCGGCTGATGGCCCTGACCGCGACCAACTTTCTGGGGCAGAACACTCCGGCGATCATGGCCACCGAGGCCGAGTACGCCGAGATGTGGGCCCAGGACGCGGCGGCGATGTACGGCTATGCCGGCTCCTCGGCGACTGCCACGCAGATGGCGCCATTCAGCGAGCCGCCGCAGACCGCCAGTTCGGGCGGGACGGCGGTACAGGCCGCGGCCGTCGCGCACGCGACCAGTGGCTCTGTCGCGACGAACACGCAAACCGCGCTGCCGCAGCTGATGTCGGCTGTGCCGCAATCGCTACAAAGCCTGACCACACCTACCGCGGCTGCCGCCGACCCGCCGTCGCTGTTGTCAGCATTCGACTCGGCGCTCACCGGTCCGCTGGGCCCGGTGTCGCTGTTCGGCATCGGCGGTAGCCCATATCTGTTGGGGGTCGAGAACTACCTGGTGCCCCAGAACGTGGCGAATGTGAACAGCGCCCGACAGCGGTTGGACCGCGACCGATCGGCGCTTGGCAGGCTGCGCGGCGGGCTGGATTCGGAGACGCGGGTGGTCAGCTCGCCCGGAGCGGGCGGAACCGGAGTGTCAACGGGAATCGGCCGTGCCGGCGTGGTCGGGCGGTTGTCGGTGCCGCAGGGGTGGGCCGCTGCCGCTCCGGAAGTCCGGCCGGTCGCCGTCGTCTTGCCGCAGCCCGCTGTTGTCGGCACTCCGGTGGCGCTTGCGGCAGAGGGCCAGGGATCGCTGTTCGGCAACATGGCGGCGTCCGGGCTCGCCGGGCGCGCCGTGGCCGCCGCCGGCGGTGGTTCTGCCGGCGGGATGGGCCTCGGGGGCAACGCATTCGGGAGGGCGGCTACCACCGCCACGATCATCGTCATCAATGCCGACGACGCGCAGGAATAGCCGCGGTCGCCAATATCGAGGAGCAGCAATGGATTTTGGAGCATTACCGCCGGAAATCAACTCCGCCCGGATCTACGCCGGGCCCGGCTCCGGGTCGATGTTGGCCGCAGCGTCGGCATGGGATGGATTGGCCGCCCAGTTGCTTTCTGCGACAACAGCGTACGAGTCGGCGATCTCGAATCTATCCAGCGGTTGGCAGGGTCCGTCGGCGGAAGCGATGACGGCCGCGGCGGCGCCATTCGCGGAGTGGATGAGCGCCACCGGCGCGCAGGCCGAGCGGGCAGCCGCCCAGGCCAGAGCGGCGGCGGCGGCCTATGAGACCGCGTTCCTGGAGACCGTGCCCCCAATCGCGATCGCGGAGAACCGTAGTCAGCTCGCATCACTGGTGGCGACCAACGTCCTCGGCCAGAACACCGCCGCCATCGCGGCCACCGAGTCGGAATACGGGCAGATGTGGGCGCAGGACGCCGCCGCCATGTACGGCTACGCGGGTTCGTCGGCAATCGCCGCGCGGATGTCACCGTTCAACCCGGCGCCGCAAACCACCAATCCCGTTGGGGCTGTTGGTCAATCGGGAGCGGTCGCCCAAGCCGCCGGCGCAGCGCCCGGCAACGCGCAATCTGCCTTGGCGCAACTGATGTCGACGACCCCGCGGACCCTCCAAGGCCTCGCTTCGCCCGCCGCGGCCCCGTCGTCGCAGGCGTCGTCACTGGCGACGTGGCTGAATAACCTCAATTCCACGCCGTTGGCGAGGATCGCCGCGAACGTCGAGTTCGTCACCAAGGCCATCCGTCCGGTCAACGACACGTTGCTCAGCCTCAGCCTGGGCATGGTGGCGACGGCGCGCACCTGGAGCGACACGGCAGTCGAACTGGAGGGGCCGCTGTTCGCCAGCCTGGGTTCGAGCACGCAGGCGATGGGGGCAGCGGGCGCGTCTGCCGTATCGGCGAGTGCAGGCAGCGCGGGTCTCGCGGGGGCGTTGTCCGTACCGCCGGGCTGGGCCGCCGCCAGTCCCGGAATCAAGCTTGCCGCCACCGTCCTGGAGTACACCAGCACCGGCGCCGCGCCGACGGTCGCGAGTGGCCTCTCGGGTCAGATGGCATTGGCCGGCTTGGCCGGCAGCGCCCTGGGTGGGGCCGCGCCCCGCGCGTTTACCGGTAGCGCCGTGCGCGGCTTGGGCCGCCGCCCGTCGGACAACGACAGCAAAACTCCGGACAAGCTCAAGACCGTCCTCGCGGAATTGCAGGAGACACCCGAGGCCGTGCAGCACTGGCACACCGACAAAGCGCATCTGGAAAGCTTGTTGGATCAACTGGCCAAGAAGCCGGGCGTGCACGCCGTGCATCTGTCCTCGGCCGACAAATCCAAGGCCACACCGCCCCGGGCCACCTGGGGATGACGATGTCTCGGATGAGGTAAGACAGTGCCTAGGCGGCGCGGTGGCGATGCCACGGCAAGGCCGCATTCGGCTCGCGATTCCCGGTCGGCAGGTGAGATACGGAAGCCAACGTCGCCTCGCCGCTCAGCGCGCGACGCCCGGTGGTGCGGCGGATCCACCACGCGGCCGCCATGGCCGCGGCGGCCACCGCGAGGGCCGACACGATCACGGCGTCTCCCAGGGCGAGCAGCAGGATGGTGCCCGCGATCACCCACAGCGTCTCTGCTATGGGAAAACGGGCGAGCGGGCGTTGGCGAATGATGGTCTGCCGCATGTCAGCCTCGCTAGGTGATGGTCACCGCCTGAACTAGTGACTGCAAAATGCAACACCTGAGCGGCCCGAAGGCTGCCCGCGCCGGGGCCCGAGGTGACCCAACTCACTACCGCTTATGCCGTCGAGGCGGCGGCGCGTTTCTGGTTCGCCAGCGCGGCAAGACCCATGCCGAGGAACACCGCCGCGCCGCCACCGGTCACGATCGCACCGACCGGTCGCAGCGTCTCGCGCCGGAGGCCGCGCAGGGTCGCGACGATGTCGAGGGCGTCGGCGAGCAGCCCAAGTTGCAGTGCGCGGGTGCGCAGCCGCGGTGATGCGGGATCCGCGACGGCCAGGGCCAGGGTCAGTTCGCGAGACCCGAAGAGTTGGGTGAGAAGCGGCTGGTTCGCAGAACCCAGTCCAAACAGGTGAGCAGCTCTGATCGGGACCGCCCAGGAGGCCACGCCGGTGGCGAAGCGCAGTGCGGCGAATGTCGGGATGAGGGCGCTGTTCGGTGTGGTGGTCATGGGACCATCCTCTTCCGGCGAGCCGTCGATGCATACCTCGAAGGACCGACTAGATCCCCGGAGACGGCGAAGTGCCGCCTCGGCAGGATTCTCTGCTTGCCAGTGGTTGTCGTCAGCCGTTGTCGCGCATCGCGTTTCGCTATCGCAGCCACATCAGCGCCGCAGCACGACGAGGGGGCAAACCCGTCGAGTACTCTCCGATTGCGGACTGGGACGCGCGGGATGGCCGCACTCAGCAGATTCCTAACTGATTCTTGGGAGATTCCCGGCTTGCCTCTCAGCAGATGACAAGAGGCGTGGTGGAGGATCGATCCATGGTCGACCCCTCCGCCCTCGTCGCAGCCCGCATCATCGAACACTCTGCCGCGTATCTGAAATGCGGTCACTGCCAACGAGTGGTCACCAACGCTACTGCGGTGATCCGGCGGTTACCCGGGATCGATGTGGTGTTATGCCACGACTGCCAGTTTGAACGGCTGACCGCACCGCTGCTCGTGACGTGCGCGGAAGTCCAGGAGGGCGACGCGAGCGCGGTCGCCCGACTTGCCTGACGTGCCCCCGGCAGGATTCGAACCTGCGACACCGGCTTTAGGAGAGCCGTGCTCTATCCCCTGAGCTACGGGGGCGGACGCGCCTGAGCTTACCGGCACGCCCGCCGGTAAATCGCCACGGCGGTCAGCGCAGTTCGGCGATCACCTTCGAGAAGTTGTCGATGTTGTTGTCCTGCACGGTGAAGGACGACACGCCGTACTTGTCGCGGTAGGCGAGCAGCGTGTCGGCGATCTCGCGCGGCGAACCGCTCAGCACCGAGGGCTGCGACAGGATCTGCTCGTCGGTCAGGTCCGGCGCGTAAGTGCGGGTCAGCTTGAGGTCGGGCTCGGTCTCGCCGACCCGCGGCATCGCCGTGATGGCCAGGTTCAGCTCGAGCGAGTCGAACCGGTCTCCCGCAGCCGTGCGGACGAAGTCCACGCGTTCGGCGAACGGGTCCTCGACGTCGCGCACTTTGGACCCGGTCAGCCCGATGATGTCGGCGTTGCGGGCGGCGATCGTCAGCACCCGGTCGCCATTGCCGGCGATGATGAGCGGCGTCGACGGGTGGTGCTCTTTCAGGTACTTCGTCATGTGTTCGAGGTAGTCGACCCGGGCGCCGGCGCTGGGATACGGGATCTCCGCGGCCTCGAACTCTTCCCGGACGTAGCCGGTGCCCAGCCCGATCTCCAGGCGGCCGTCGCTGAGCAGATCCAGGCCCTGCATGTCCCGGCTGAGCAGGGCCGGCTTGTAGAACGCGGAGTTGAGCACGTACATGCTCAGCCGCAGCGTCGTGGTGACCATCGCGACGGCGGTCAGCGTCGGGAACGGGGCCGCGGCACCCAAATGGTCGGGCACACAAAGAATGTCGAAGCCGGCGTCCTCAGCCCGCTTGGCCTTGTCGAGCAGTGCCTCGCGCGACTTGAAGAACCGCATGCTCATTCCAAAGCGAAAATCCTTGGCCACCAACAATCTCCGTTCAACGATCCGACATTGACCAACTACGGGCGGCCCGCGCCAACCCTTGGATCAGGGCGCTGGTGACCGACGACAAACCGTCATCGCCCGGCAGCGGGCTGCGCGGGCTGATCCCCCTGACCCGCGCCGAGAGCTCCAGTTGCGTTCCGCCGTCGGACACCCGGTTCACCGGGTTGCGCGGATGCAGGCCCCGCAATTCCGGCGGGATCTCGTCGAGGTCGGTGATCACCTGGTAGCCGGTGAGTTGAACGTGCCGGGTCAGGTGCGCGGCCAGCGCCCGGTTGCGGCCGCCCGCCAGCAGCTGCGTGCTGCGACCGTCGCGCCCGTACCCGTGCAGGGACACCGCGACGTCGACGTGGTCGAGGAACTCGGCGAGCCGCGGCGACTCGGCCGGGTCGAACAGGGCCGACGGAAGGTGATGCGGATAGGCGTCGGGGTGGCGCACCAAGTACACCGAGGCGCCGGCGGCCTCGGCGGCACGCTCGGCGATCACGTCGGTCATCTCTTCCAGCCCACCGCCGTGGATCGCGAGAAAGCCGAAGCGCGAACGCAATTGGCTGCTCTCGGTCACCCCGGTCTCGCTCAGCAACTCCGAAAGTGACTGTGGCCCAGGCTCGGACGCCGACAACGATTTCGGGGTGGGCCAGCCGGCGGGGTCCCAGCGGCGCAGGAAGTCGACCCAGCGCTGCGGCAACCCGTGCTGCGTGGCGCCGTCGATGATCTTGGGCAGGTAGCCCGGCCGGGGCGGGCCCGGCGTCACGCGATGGTCGATGTAGACCCAGGCCGGCTCCGGCCCGTGGTCGGTGTGCACGGTCAACTCGTCGCGCCGGTAGCGCACCGGAACCCCCTCGGCGCTGTCCAGCGTCGCCAGGTCGCCGTCGGAGATCCGCCACACCGCCCCGTACACCTGGTTGCCGGCGAGCGGTTCGACGGTGGCCACGCCGCGCTGGTTGATCAGCCAGTCGTGATCGGGCAGCACGGCAGGCCGCGGATGCGCGGCGTCGGGACAGCGTTGCGCCATCTGCCTGACGCATAGGTTCGACCCGTATGCGAAGTAAAGGTGCCGGAGGGCCGGCATTCAGCCCGTCACCGTCAGCCAGATGAGCACCACGTTAAGCAGACTAATCAATACGCCGACGGCCCAGCCGAGAATCGTCGTGATGCGGTGATTGGCGTCGCCGCCCATCAGCCCGCGATCGCTGGTCAGCTTGATCAAAGGCAGCACGGCAAAAGGTATTCCGAACGACAACACGACCTGCGACAGCACGAGTGCGCGGGTGGGGTCGAATCCCACCGCCAGGATCACCAGGGCGGGCACCAGGGTGATCACCCGCCGCACCACCATGGGAACCGACCGGTGCAGCAATCCCTGCATGATCATGGCGCCGGCGTAGGCGCCCACCGACGACGACGCCAGACCCGACGCGAGCAACCCGACGGCAAACAGCACCGCAATAGTCGCGCCCAGCGTGTTGTGAATCGCGGAATAGGCGCCCTCGATGGAGGCGCTGACGTCGCGATGCTGCAGGTTGACCGCGGCGATCACCAGCATCACGGCGTTCACCGTGCCGGCCACCGTCATCGCCAGCACGACGTCCCAGCGGGTGACGCGCAGCAGCAGGCGCCGGTGTGAGCCCTCATCGGGATGCCCGTGGCGGTCCAGGACGAGGCCCGAATGCATGTAGACCGCGTGCGGCATCACGGTGGCACCGAGAATGGCGGCCGCCAGCAGCACGCTTTCGGTGCCGCGGAACCGGGGGATCAGTCCGCCGAGCATCTCCTCCGGCGGGGCCGTCTTGACGAAGAAGCTCGCCGCGAACCCGATCGCGATGACCAGCAGCAAGCCGGTGATGACCCGCTCGAAGATGATCTGGCCGCGCCGGTCCTGAATCCCCAGCAGCAGCAAGGCAACCAGCCCGGTGATCAGCCCGCCGGCCAGCAGCGGCAGGTTGAACAGAATGTGCAACGCGATGGCCCCGCCGACGACCTCGGCCGCGTCGGTCGCGACGGCCACGAGTTCGGCCTGGGCCCAGTAGACCAGCCGCGCGGCGCGGCCCATCCGCTTGCCGATCGTGGCGGGCAGGGAGCGCCCGGTGACCAGCCCCAGCTTCGCCGACAGGTACTGCACCAGGCCCGCCAGCACGTTGGCCACGACGATGACCCACAGCAGCAGATAGCCGTACTGCGAGCCGGCGCTGACGTTGGCGGCGACGTTTCCCGGGTCGACGTAGGCGATCGCGGCGACGAACGCGGGCCCGAGCAGATACCAGTTGCCCTTGAGCGAGCCCTGGGTGCGCTGCCCCAACGTGTCGACCTCGATTCACTTCACCGAATAAGAAAGTGAGGGTAGTCGAACATCTCGGCGCGGCCCGCAGCGGCACGGCGTTTCCCGCCCTCGGGCCTCACCGCGGGAGGTAGAGCCCCTTGCCGGTGACCAGCGGCAGGTCCAGGGTCGTCACGATGCCGGGCTGGGCCTCCACCACCGCGGGGATCGCGTTGACGACGCGCATCGCGGTGGCCACCAGGCCGGCGTGGTTGTGGTCGCCCTTGCGGCTGCTCAGGCGGACATCCATGGCATACGACGGTTCGCCGGTGATCTCGATGCGGTAGGAGCCGCCCTCCTGGGCGGGCTGCGGCCATTCCGGGCACAGATCCCCGCGCAGCCGGGTGACGTGTTCGAGGACGACGACGGGGTCGCCGTCGACCATGCCGAACACCTCGAAGCGCAGCGCCGCGGCGGTGCCCTTGGCGATATGACCCGAGGCGATCTCGAAGTCCTCGGGGGCGGGAACGCGGACGTAGTCCTGGGTGACCTCATCGAGCGAAATGCCCAATCCCGCTGCCATTTGCCGGATCACCGAGCCCCACGCCAGGCTGAGTACGCCAGGTTGTAGCAGCATGGGCAGCTCGTCCAGCGGCTTGCCGAAGCCCATCACGTCGAACATGACCGCGGCGCTGTCGTACGTGGCGTAGTCGACGATCTCCATGCACCGAATCTGCTGGATGCTCTGGCAGGTACCCGCCAGCGCCAGTGGCAGCAGATCGTTGGCGAAGCCGGGATCGATACCGTTGACGTAGAGGCTCGAATTCCCTTCTTGCGCGGCGTCTTCCAGCGGCTTGATGAGCTCCTCGGGGATGACCTGCCACGGGTACTGCAAAAAGACCGGGCCGCTGCCGACAATGTTGATTCCCGCCGCCAGGACGCGCCGGTAGTCTTCGAGCGCCTCGGGCAACCGGTTGTCGGCGAGCGCGTTGTACACGGCGCATTGAGGACCGGTAGCCAGCACCGCATCCAGGTCGGTACTGGCGAGCACACCGGTCGACTCGCTGAGCCCCGCAAGCTCCGCCGCGTCCTTGCCCGCCTTGGCGTCCGAGGACACCCAGACGCCCCTCAGGTCGAACTCCGGATTGGTGATGAGCGCGCGCAGGGCGTGAATACCGACGTTGCCGGTGCCCAATTGGACGACGGGAATGGGCATGACGTGCTCCTTAGCGGTCGGGGGTCACAGGTCCGGGACGGGGATGTCGAGGTTGGGGAAGGTCAGGCCGCCGTCGACCTCGAGCGTCTTGCCGGTCAGGAAGTTTCCGGCCGGTGACGCCAAATACACTGCGGCAGCTGCGATGTCGACGGGGTCGCCGAGGCGGCGCATGGGCGTCACCTTCTCCATCGGCTCGCGCAATTCGTCGTTGGAGGCCACCACGTCAAGCGCCGAGGTCAGGATCGAGCCGGGAGCGATGGCATTGACCCGGATGCGCGGGCACAGGTCCAGTGCGGACGACCGGGTGTAGTGCGCCAGCGCGGCCTTCGCCGTGGCGTACGCCGCGAAACCACGCCCGGCCAGCCGGCCCATGGTCGAGGTGATGTTGATGATGCTGCCGCCGCCGGAGTGCTCCAGCATCAGCGGGACCGCCGCGATGGTGAGCGCGTGGGCGGTGGCGACGTTGAAGGTGAAGGCGTCCTTGAGGTCCTTCGTCGAGGTGGTCAGCAGCGTGTTGGGCATGGTGCCACCGACGTTGTTGACGACGATGTCTAGTTTCCCGAACGCCTCGACGGCCTTGCCTGCCAGCTCTGCGGTGGACTCGGGATGGGCCAGGTCGGCCGCCACGACGTGGGCCCGCCGCCCCACGGCGCGGACCTGTTCTGCGACGGCTTCTAGTTGCGACTCCGTGCGTGAGGAGATGAGGACATCGGCGCCCGCCTCGGCGAAGGCCAGCGCGATGGCCGCCCCGAGACCGCGGCCTGCACCAGTGATGACGGCGACTTTGTCGTCGAGACGGAACCTGTCAAGGATCATGGCGGCCTCTCTTCATTTCGGTGTCAGCCGACACGGTAGCAAGCCGCGCCGTCTCGGATCGGGCATTTCTGTAACAGGTTCTACTTTTGCACACGGGTGTGGCGATGCGGCTCGCAGCGCTCGTTTGCGCCGGGCGACCATTCGCCCGCCGTTAACCTTGGTGCGGTTAGCTGAACGGCGACGATCATGTTTGGTCTTCACCGTGAGGAAGTAACTTGAGGCGCAACCGATTTGGTGCCGCATTGAGCGTCCTGACGGCCGGTGCGCTGGCGTTGTCGGGGTGCGGTGGCCACGAAGCATGGGGGAGCGGGGCAGCCCCGCCGGGCCACGTCGATTGCGGTGGAAAGCAGGCGCTGAAGGCCAGCGGATCGACCGCCCAGGCCAACGCGATGACCCGCTTCGTCGGCTCGTTCGAGCGGGCCTGCCCCGGCCAGACGCTGAACTACACCCCCAACGGCTCGGGGGCGGGCATCGGTGAATTCACGGGCAATCAAACCGATTTCGCAGGTTCGGACTCACCGCTGGCCCCCATCGAATACTTCGCGGCCCAGGCGCGATGCGGTTCGCCGGCGTTGAACCTGCCGGTGGTGTTCGGCCCGATCGCCATCACCTACCACGTCACGGGCGTCAGCTCGCTGGTCCTGGACGGCCCCACCACCGCCAAAATCTTCAAGGGCGCGATCACCGCCTGGAACGACCCCGCGATCGGGGCGCTGAATCCCGGCACCGCGCTGCCCGCCGAGCCCATCCACGTGATGTTCCGCAGTGATCAGTCCGGCACCACGGACAATTTCCAGAAATACCTGGACTCGGCGTCCGACGGCGTGTGGGACAGGGGCATCGGCAAGGCCTTCAACGGCGGGGTCGGTGAGGGCGCCGAAGGCAACGGCGGCACGTCGGCGGCGGTGAAGGCGACCGAAGGATCGATCAGCTACAACGAATGGTCGTTCGCGTCGGCGCAGAACCTGACCATCGCCAGGGTCGTCACCTCGGCCGGCCCCGACCCGGTGTCGATCGGTGCGGAGTCGGTCGGCCAGACGATCTCCGGCGCCACCCTGACCGGGCGGGGCAACGACTTGGTCGTCGACACCTACTCGTTCTACAAGCCGACCCGGCCCGGCTCCTATCCCATCGTGTTGGCCACTTACGAGATCGTGTGCTCGAAATATCCCGACCCGCAGGTCGGTGCGGCGGTAAAGGCGTTCCTGCAGAGCACCATTGGCGATGGACAAAACGGATTGGCGGCCAACGGGTATATCCCGGTGCCCGCGTCCTTCAAGTCACAGCTGGCGGAGTCCATCAACGCCATCTCGTGAGGCGAGACGGCGCCCGCGGCGCACCGTGAACCCCCATTGGCGTTCTTTGCTGTCGGGGCGTGCCGATGCGCTGTCGGGTCCGGCTGCCGCGCACGTCGCCGCCCGGTGCCATCGCGTTCAGCGGCGAGCGCCGAACAATTTGCTCAACGTTCACCTTGTTACTGTTAGCTTCGTGGCTGCGAGGCGGCTGGTCGGGCGCAGTGGCTATCGACCGGCGGCGATCCTGTTTCATCCCTACCGTAAGGAAGCGAATTGAAACTCAACCGATTTGGCGCCGTGCTGAGTGTCGTGAGCGCCGGCGCGCTGGCGTTGTCGGCATGCGGAAGCGACAACAACGGGACCGGCGCGAGCGCAACGAACGGCTCCTCGTCGGGCAACGTGAGCTGTGGCGGCAAGAAGGCCCTCAAGGCCAGCGGCTCCACGGCCCAGGCCAACGCGATGACCCGATTCGTCAACGCGTACGAGCAGGCCTGCCCCGGCCAAACGCTGAACTACACGGCCAACGGGTCCGGCGCGGGAATCAGCGAATTCAACGGTAAGCAAACGGATTTCGGTGGTTCGGATTCGCCGCTGGCGGCCAACGAATACGCCGCCGCGCAACAGCGGTGCGGTTCGCCGGCGCTGAACCTCCCGGTGGTCTTCGGCCCGATCGCCATCACCTACAACGTCGCGGGACTCAGCTCACTGAGCCTGGACGGCGCCACGGCTGCCAAGATCTTCAACGGCGCGATCACGACGTGGAACGACCCCGCGATCCAGGCGCTCAACCCGGGAGCCACCCTGCCGTCCGAGCCGATTCACGTCGTGTTCCGCAACGACGAATCCGGCACCACAGACAACTTCCAGAAGTACCTCGACGCCGCCTCCAACGGCGCGTGGGGCAAGGGCGCCGGCAAGACGTTCAAGGGCGGCGTCGGCGAGGGAGCAAAGGGCAACGACGGCACCTCGGCGGCGATCAAGGCGACCGAAGGCTCCGTCACCTACAACGAGTGGTCATTTGCTCAGGCGCAGAAACTGAACATGGCCAAGATCATCACCTCGGCCGGCCCGGACGCGGTGTCGATCAGTGCCGACTCGGTGGGCAAGACGATTGCTGGAGCCAAGATCGCCGGCCAGGGCAACGACCTGGTGCTGGACACGCTGTCCTTCTACAAGCCGACCCAGGCCGGCTCCTACCCCATCGTGCTGGCCACCTACGAGATCGTCTGCTCGAAGTATCCCGACGCCCAGGTCGGTACGGCGGTCAAGGCGTTCCTGCAGAGCACCATCGGTGCCGGGCAGAACGGCCTGTCCGACAACGGCTACATCCCCATCCCTGACGCGTTCAAGTCGCGGTTGTCTGCTTCCATCAACGCCATCACATAACCTGAAGTGGTCGTGACACGAGGAACAGCAATCAGCCCGTCGACCGCGGAAAAGCCGGCACTAACTGCGCTGAGTCAGCACGTGGGGCGGCGGGCTGATCGCCTGTTCAAGTTGATGGCCGCCGCCGCCGGCTCGACGATCGTGGTCGCCATCCTGTTGATCGCGGTCTTCCTGTTGCTGCGCGCCGTCCCGTCGTTGCGCGTCAACCACGCGAACTTCTTCACCAGCGCCATGTTCAGCACCAGCGACCCGAACAGGCTCGCGTTCGGCATCCGCGACCTGCTCATGGTCACGGTGCTCAGCTCGCTCAGCGCGCTGGTGCTGGCCGTCCCGGTCGCGGTCGGCATCGCCGTGTTCCTCACCCAGTACGCGCCGAAGCGGCTGGCGCGCCCCTTCGGCGCGGTGGTGGACCTGCTGGCCGCGGTGCCGTCGATCATCTTCGGGCTGTGGGGAATCTTCGTGCTCGCACCCCAGATCGAGCCGGTGGCCGCGTTTCTCAACCGGCACCTGGACTGGCTGTTCCTGTTCAAGCAGGGCAACGTCTCGCTCGCCGGTGGCGGCACCATCTTCACCGCCGGCGTCGTGCTCTCGGTGATGATCCTGCCCATCGTGACGTCCGTCTCGCGCGAGGTGTTTCGGCAGACCCCGCACATCCAGATGGAGGCGGCGCAGGCGCTGGGCGCCACCAAATGGGAGGTGGTGCGGATGACCGTGCTGCCGTTCGGACGCAGCGGTGTCATCGCGGCCTCGATGCTGGGGCTGGGCCGAGCGCTGGGTGAGACCGTGGCGGTGCTGATCATCCTGCGTTCGGCCGCCCGCCCGGGTAACTGGTCGCTGTTCGACGGCGGCTACACGTTCGCCTCGAAGATCGCGTCGGCGGCCGCCGAGTTCAGCTCACCGCTGCCGACGGGGGCCTACATCTCGGCGGGATTCGCGCTGTTCGTGCTGACGTTCATCGTCAACGCGCTCGCCCGCGCGATCGCCGGCGGCAAGGTCAACGGATGACCCGCGCCGGCGACGATGCAGAGCGAAGCGATGAGGAGCGGCGCTCGTGACGGTTGAAGCCCTGGACCGGCCGGTCAAGGTCGAGGTGTTCCGGCCGCTGAGCTTCCGGCGCCGGATCACCAACAACGCCGCGACGGTTTTCTTCCTCGCCTCGTTCTGCGTCGCGCTGGTGCCGCTGATCTGGGTGTTGTGGATCGTGGTCGAACGCGGCTGGTACGCCGTCACGCGGTCGGGCTGGTGGACCCACTCGCTGCACGGCGTGCTGCCGGAACAGTTCGCCGGCGGCATCTACCACGCGCTGTACGGCACGCTGGTGCAAGCCGGGGTGGCCGCCGCCCTGGCCGTGCCGCTGGGCCTGATGACCGCGGTGTTCCTGGTGGAGTACGGATCCGGGCGCCTGGTGCGACTGACGACGTTCATGGTCGATGTGCTCGCCGGGGTGCCCTCGATCGTGGCGGCGCTGTTCATCTTCAGCCTCTGGATCGCCACCCTGGGCTTCCAGCAGAGTTCGTTCGCGGTGTCGCTGGCTCTGGTCCTGCTGATGCTGCCGGTGGTGGTGCGCTCCGCCGAGGAGATGCTGCGGCTGGTGCCCGACGACCTGCGCGAGGCCAGCTACGCGCTCGGCGTGTCCAAGTGGAAGACCATCGTGCGGATCGTCTTCCCGATCGCGATGCCCGGCATCGTGTCCGGAATCCTGTTGTCCATTGCGCGGGTCATCGGCGAGACCGCGCCGGTACTGGTGCTGGTCGGCTACAGCCGCTCAATCAACGTCGACATCTTCCACGGCAACATGGCGTCACTGCCGCTGCTGATCTATACCGAACTCACCAACCCCGAACACGCTGGTTTCCTGCGGATCTGGGGTGCGGCGCTGACCCTGATCATCATGGTCGCCGTCATCAACATCGTCGCGGCGTTGATCCGCTTCCTGGCCACCCGCAACCGCTGACCCGACGGCGGGTCAGGACTTCGACGACGCCTTCTTGGCGGCTGTCTTCTTCGCGGGGGTCTTCTTGGCCGGAGCCTTCTTGGCGGGTGCCTTTTTCTCCGCGGCCTTCTTCGCGGGCGCCTTGCCGTTGCCGGAACGCGCCTTCACGCTGGCCTCCAGCTTGGCGAGCAGATCCGAGACGTCCTCGGTCTCGTCCAGCTCCTTCGGCTGCTCCTCGGTGGTAAACGCTTCTCCGCCTTCAAGTTTGGCCTGAACCAGCTCGTGCAGCTGTTCTTGGTAGTCGTCGTGGTAGCGGTCGGGGTTGAAGTCTTCGGCCATCGAGTCCACCACCTGGCCGGCCATCTTGAGTTCGGCCGGCTTGATCTCGACCTTCTTGTCCAGGATGGGGAAGTCCGGGTCGCGGATCTCGTCGGGCCACAACAAGGTGTGGATCACCATCACGTCGCGCTTGCCGAAGTCCTTGACGCGCAAGGCCGCCAGCCGGGTCTTGTTGCGCAGCGTGAAGTGGACGATCGCCATGCGGTCTGTCTCGGCAAGCGTCTTGGCAAGCAAGACATAGGATTTCGACGACTTCGAGTCCGGCTCCAGGAAGTAGCTGCGGTCGAACAGCATCGGGTCCACGTCGCTGGCCGGCACGAACTCCAGCACTTCGATCTCGCGGCTGCGTTCCTCGGGCAGCGTGGCGATGTCGTCGTCGGTGATGATGACCATCTGACCGTCGTCGGATTCGTAAGCCCGGGCGATGTCACGGTATTCGACCGCCTCGCCGTCCACCTCGCAAACGCGTTGGTAGCGGATGCGGCCGTTGTCCTTGGCGTGCACCTGGTGAAACTTGATGTCGTGGTCTTCGGTGGCGCTGTACACCTTGACCGGGACGTTCACCAGTCCGAACGCGATGGAACCCTTCCAGATGGAGCGCATGCAAGTCAGTATGCCCGTAGGGCTGCTGGCAAAACAGCACGACAGGGCTACGACCTGGGATTGTCCGCCCGGTCTTCGCCTATCGGGGTATGCGCTTAACGATGCGAAGCCGCGTCCAACGCAGCCCGATCCGGCAGGTCAGCTCCCGCGCGAGCGACGGTCAGCGCGGCGGACAGGCTCGCCGCATCCAGCGCCGTCGTCAGCGCGTCCACCGTGATCCCGCGCAAGTCGGCGCGCCGGTCGCCGCCCAGCGATCCCGATTCCCACAGCGCGTCGAGCAGACCGGCCATGAACGAGTCACCGGCGCCGACGGTGTCGACCACGCGCACCGCGCGCGTCGGCACCCGGGCGACGCCCGCCGCGCAGAAGGCCACCGCGCCCCGGTCGGCCATCGTCACCGCCACGATGGCCGGACCCAATCGCAGCCACGTTTGCGCGAGCTGCTCGGGCGGGCGAGCGGGGTCGATCCAGCGCAGGTCTTCCTCGCTGACCTTCACGATGTCGCTGCGCTCGATGAGGTGATCGATGCGTTCGACGGCCAGTTCCCGGTCGGCGATCAGCGACGGCCGAACGTTGGGATCGAAGGTGACCGTGGCCGAGACCCGATAGGTGTCGATCAGCGCCGCGACCGCGAGGCAGCCCGGATCCTGCACGGCGGCAATGGATCCGGTGTGGACGAAAAGAGGCGGGGCGACCGGCGGTGTCCCGGAGAGCCGCCAGTCCAGATCGAACACGTATTCGGCCGACCCGTCTTCGGCGATGGTCGACCGTGCGGTCGGCGTGCGCTGCGCGGTCCGGCTTTCCGAAACCAGTTGTACGCCTGCCGCTTCGACGTAGTCGACGATGCGTCGACCGTAGGGGTCGTCGGCGATCGAGGTCAGGAAGTCGACCTGGCGGCCCAGCCGGCCGAGTCCGACGGCGACGTTGAGCGGACTGCCGCCGACATGTTCGTCGCTGCCGACGATGTCGATCAGCGACTCGCCGATCACCAGCCCGCGGCTCATCGCACCAGGGCATCCAGCGTCGCGCGAGCTCCCTTGCTGTGCAACGAATCCAGCGCCCACAGGTACGCCTCGACGAAGCGTGGCTGATGGGCGAGATCCCCGAACACGTCCGTATTTTCGATGAACGCGGTCGGGTGGTCTCGTTGCGAGCGGGCGATCGGCACCAAGGTATCGGCCAGTTGGTCCACCACGTCGATCGGTGCCTCGTACTCGTCGACACCCTCGGTGTAGCGGGCCCAGCTTGCCACCACCGCCGATGCCAGCCGGACGGGCCCACCGCTCGCCAGGTTGTCGCGGATCACCGGCAACAGGAACTTGGGGATGCGATCCGACGAGTAAGCGCACAGCCGTTCGATGCTATCGGCAACTTCCGGGTTGGCGAACCGCGTCATCAATGTATCGGTGTACTCGACCAGATCGATTCCGGGCACGTCGTTCATTGTCGGGATAGCCTCGGAATTCCAGTAAGCGCGAAGCAATTCGGCGAGCGGCCGGTCGCTGATCGCGTCGTGGACGAACTGATGCCCGGTCAGGTAAGCGAAGTAACACAGGCACTGATGTGCGGCGTTGAGCAGCCGCAGCTTCATGGCCTCGTAGGGGGCCACGTCGTCGACCAGCAACACCCCCGCTTCTTCCAGCGGTGGCCTGCCGTCGGCGAAGTCGTCTTCCAAAACCCACGCCGCGTATGGCTCGGTCAGCACCGGCCACTGGTCGTCGATGCCGAAATCGTGCCGGACCGCCGCCGCCGCCCGCGGCGTGACGGCCGGGGTGATCCGGTCGACGGTCGAATTCGGGAATCGGGTGTTCGCCGTGATCCATTCGGCCAGGCCGTCGCAATCTTGCGCTGCCGCCAGGACAGTGTCCCGCGCGACGTGGCCGTTGTTATCGACGTTGTCGCAGGAAACGATCGTCGGTGAGCCGACGCCGCGGTCGCGGCGGCGCGCCAGGGCTTGTGTGATCAAGGAAAACGCCGGTCCGCCGGGCTGGTATCCGCCCTCGGTGATCGTCAGCGAGATGATCCGGGTGCTGGGTGCCGCGAGCAGTTCGATCACCGCCTCGGGATCGTCGGGCGCATAGCGGTAGTCGATGATCGACCCGATCACCCGCGCCTCGCGGCTGCCGTCGTTGTGCTCGACGACCAGCGTGTACAGGCCGTCCTGAGCGCGCAACACGTCGCGCATCCGGCGGTCCACGGGCAGCACCCCGACTCCGCAGATGCCCCAGTCCCGCGCCAGGCCTTGCTCGAGCAGCTGGTCGATGTAGACAGCCTGATGTGCGCGGTGAAAACCGCCGACACCGATGTGGACGATGCCGACGCTGACGCCAGCGCGGTCATAGCGGGGCGTCGGGACCGGTAGCCACCCTGCCACCGTGGCATTGCTGAGTTTCGTCGGGTGTTTGGTACGTGGTGGCGACAGCGCCATGGCATAGTTCTGCGTCACAGGGTCCTCATCTCACGACAACAACGCATCCGCCAAGGGGCGCCACGAACCGCGTCCGGATCCAGCTCGTGTCGACGGCACGCCTTGTTTGATTACATTGATTTCCTGCGGACTTGACTACCCCAAGCCAAGGCCAGACAACCAATTTCTGGATGGATTGGTCCGGGTCATCACGGCCGACGACAGCAGGACATCAGCAAGAGCACGCCACGAATCGGTGATCGCGACTGCGCCGGCTTCGATCAATTCTGTACGGCGGCAGTCCCGTTCGTCGGGCAGCACGAACATCAGGTTGCCGACGGTGGCATAGCCGGCCGCGACGGCGGACTTCACGCCGGCCACGGAGTCTTCGATGGCCAGCCCCTGTTCGGCCGCGACGCCCAATACCTGGCCGCAATGCAGATACACCGCCGGATCGGGTTTGCTTGTCGGCACCGGAAGAGAATCCTCCGCACTGAAGGTCACCGCTTCCGGCAGGAGCGAGTCGAGGCCGGTGGCGATGAAGCAGGCACGCAGACGCTTGGTGGCGCTGGAGCTCACGGCCGCGAGTGCGTAGCGCGCCGCGAGATCGCGCAGCGGCTCGAGCACCCGCGGATCGGGGGTCAGGGTCGCGGCCAGGTGGGCGGTGACCCGTTCACGCTCGTCGCGCACCCACTGCTCGAGTTCGTCGACGCACAGCGCGTTGCCGCTCGCCACGTCGCCCGCTGACGCGACCACCGCGGCGGGGCGGCCCTGGGCCAACGTCTGGTTGAGCGGCACCTCGCACTGCACCGCCAGGTCGAGAGCCGTGGTACGGAAGTTCTTCCCCACGGCGCGCTTGCGCAACTCCTCGGAGCTGAGCGGGGAGCTCACGCCGAACCTGGCCAGGAAACGATTGGTCACCTCGGTCGATGCTTCGAACGCCGGCCTCTCCGACCCGAACAGGTTGTCATCGGCGTCGCAGAGCAGGGTGGTGACCGGCGCCGGGTCGAATTCGCGCACGAAGGTCAAGCCCGCGGTCATCGTGCCACCAACTCCCGATGGTCGTGTCGCAGCGCGTCGCGCAGCGTGGGCAACACGCCGCGCGCGTCGATGTCCGCGATCATGTCGCCGAGGCGCTCCGCGAAACCGGGTACCGCCCGCACCTCGGCGAACATTTCGTGCCCCAACAGCGGATCGGGATTGCTGCTCGCCATGTTGGCCAACCTAGCCACCGGTATCGCCTGCGAGTCCTCGAGGCGCAGCTTTCGCCCCTGGAGGTCGTGGCCGCGCATGTAACGCGCCCACCCGGCGACCGCCAACATCAGCAGGGTGTGCGGCCTGCCCTGCGCGATCGCCTCCTGCAGGGAGGGGAGCACGAACGTCGCGATCTTGCTGGTTCCCCGGCGGGCGAGCCGAGACAGCTGGTCGCTCATACGGGGATTGCTGAGCCGGTCGAGCAGGGTGCGCCGGTAATCGGGTGTGTTCATCCCGGGCACCGGGGGCAGCAGCGGCTGGATCTCGTCACGCAGCAGCTTTTCGACGAAGTCGAAGATGATGCGGTCGCGCAGCGCTTCGTCGGTGCGCTGGTAACCGGCCAGGATGGCCAGGCACGCGAGCGCGATGTGGCTTCCGTTGAGAAGCCGGGTCTTGATCAGCTTGTGGTCGCTGACGTCGGCCACGAACTCGGCGCCGACCTCATCCAGCGGCGGCCGGCCGTTGCTGAAGGAGTCCTCGATCACCCACTGGCAGTACGGCTCGGTCACGACGGGCCATTTGTCGGCGACGCCGAACGTCTCCTCGACGAACTTGCGCTCCGACTTCGAGGTCTGCGGGGTGATGCGATCGACCATGGTCGACGGAAACGCGACGTACGTGTCGATCCAGCGGGCCAGCCCGGGGTCTTTCAGCGCGGCGAACGACACCAGCGCGGTCCTCGCCGGCTGGGTGTCACCGGGGATGTTGTCGCAGCAGAGCACGGTGAACGGAGCGATACCGGCGTGGCGGCGCCGGTCCAGCGCTTCGGCCAGGTACCCCCACGCGGTCGCGTAGTTGCCGGACGCGACGAGGTCGGCGCGCACGTCGGGGTCATCGGCGTCGAACTCGTCGGTGACGGGATTGAGGAAGTATCCGTTGCCGGTGATGGTCAGGCTGACAATGCGGGTTTGAGGATCGGCGAGGGCGGCGCGAACGGCTGCCCCGTCGTTCGGTGCGTAGTGCACGGAGCCGATCGAACCGACGACGCGGGCAGTTTGGCGATCGTGTCCTTGCTGGACCACGGTGTACAGCCCGTCCTGCGCCGACAGCAAGTCTTTGACGTCCGGGGAGTGGAGGCTGACGCCGGTAACCCCCCAACGATCTGAGATGCCCGAGCGGGCGAGGTCGTCGAAGTAGACGGCCTGGTGCGCCCGGTGGAAGTTGCCCGCACCGATGTGGACGACTCCGCGGCCGAGGGACGACCGATCGTAGGTTGGAACGTCGATTCTCCGGGAATGCAGTCGTAGGGTCGCATCGCTGAGTGGGACGCCGCTGTTTCGACGCCACGGGGAGGGGATCACGTCAAACATTCAGTGTCTGTGCCCCGGGTCGATCGCCAATCAACGTGTTCGTGGGTCATGTCACAAAATAAATCGGCGATGTGACGATTAGCCGTGGTCAAAGCGGTTAACACGCGCGAAACGCGTAGTTTGACAACATGGCACCGCGCGTGAAACTGACCAACGCCGAGAAGGTGCTCTATCCCGCCACCGGGACCACGAAGCGCGACGTCTTCGACTACTACACGCGCATCGCTGAGGTGATGATCCCGCACATCGCCGGGCGGCCGGCCACGCGCAAGCGCTGGCCCAACGGCGTCGACGAAGAATCGTTTTTCGAGAAACAGCTGGCCTCGTCGGCGCCCGACTGGCTGCCGCGCGCCAGCGTGACGCACCGGTCCGGGACGACGACGTATCCGATCATCGACAGCGTCGACGGGCTGGCGTGGATCGGCCAACAGGCCGCGCTGGAGGTCCACGTGCCGCAGTGGCGCTTCGTCGCGGAGTGGACCCGCAGCCGGGCCGAAGAACTGAAGCCCGGCCCGGCGACCCGCCTGGTGTTCGACCTCGACCCGGGTGAAGGCGTCACGATGGCCCAACTGGCCGAGGTGGCGCGCGCCGTCCGCGAACTGATCACCGGAATCGGGCTGACCACCTATCCGCTCACCAGCGGCAGCAAGGGCCTGCACCTCTACACGCCGCTGCAGGAGCCGGTGAGCAGCAAGGGCGCCACGGTGTTGGCCAAACGCGTTGCGCAGCAACTGGAAAAGACGATGCCTACCCTGGTGACGTCGACCATGACCAAGAGTCTGCGGGCCGGAAAGATCTTTCTGGACTGGAGTCAGAACAACGGCGCCAAGACCACCATCGCGCCGTACTCGCTGCGCGGACGTCAACACCCCACCGTTGCGGCGCCCCGCACCTGGCAGGAACTCGACGACCCGTCGCTGCGCCAGCTGCGTTATGACGAAGTGCTGGACCGGGTCGCCCGCGACGGCGATCTGCTGGCACCGCTGGACGAGGACGCACCGGCCCCGGACCGTCTGAGTAGATACCGCAGCATGCGTGACGCGTCGAAAACCCCTGAGCCGGTCCCTGCGGCGAAACCGGCTACGGGGCAAGGGAATAGCTTCGTCATCCATGAACACCACGCCCGCCGGCTGCACTACGACTTCCGGCTGGAACGCGACGGCGTGTTGGTGTCCTGGGCGGTGCCGAAGAACCTGCCCGAAACGACCTCGGTGAACCACCTGGCGGTCCACACCGAGGATCATCCGCTGGAATACGGCGGGTTCGAGGGCATCATCCCGAAGGGCGAGTACGGCGCCGGGAAGGTGATCATCTGGGACTCCGGAACCTACGAGGCCGAAAAGTTCAATGACTCCGCCGAAAAAGGGGAGGTCATCGTCAATCTGCACGGCAGCAAGATCTCCGGGCGCTACGCGCTGATTCAGACCAACGGCGACCAGTGGCTGGCGCACCGGATGAAAGATCAGAAGGTCTTCGACTTCGACACCATCGCCCCCATGCTGGCCACCCACGGTTCGGTGACGGCGCTGAAGGCGGGCCAGTGGGCGTTCGAAGGCAAATGGGATGGCTACCGGCTGCTGATCGAGGCCGACCACGGCGCCATCCGGATACGGTCGCGGCGCGGCCGCGAAGTCACCGGCGAATATCCCGAACTCCGTTCGCTCGCAGAAGGTCTCGCGGAGCACCACGTGATCCTCGACGGCGAGGCCGTCGTCCTGGACGCCTCGGGTGCGCCCAACTTCCACGAGATGCAGAACCGCGGCCGTGGCTCGCGCGTCGAATTCTGGGCGTTCGACGTGCTCTACCTCGACGGCCGCTCGCTGCTGCGGGCCAGGTACTCAGACCGGCGTAAGGTGCTGGAAATGCTCGGCGCCGGCAGCGATCTGATCGTTCCCGAGCTGCTGCCCGGCGACGGCGCGCAGGCGCTGCAGCACTCCGGCAAGCGCGGCTGGGAGGGGGTGATCGCCAAGCGGCGTGACTCCACCTACCAGCCCGGCCGGCGCTCGTCGTCCTGGATCAAGGACAAACATTGGAACACCCAGGAAGTCGTCATCGGCGGCTGGAAGGCCGGGGAAGGCGGACGCAGCAGCGGCATCGGCTCACTGCTGATGGGCATCCCGACCGCCGACGGCCTGCACTTCGCGGGCCGCGTCGGCACCGGGTTCACCGAACGCGACCTGAGCAACCTGAAGAAGACGCTGGCGCCGCTGCACACCGACAAATCCCCCTTCCACCCATCGCTGCCCCGCAGCGAAGCCCGGGGCGTGACGTACGTCGAGCCGGTTCTGGTCGGGGAGGTGCGCTACAGCGAGTGGACACCGGATAACCGGCTACGCCAATCGAGCTGGCGGGGGCTACGGCCGGACAAGGAAGCAAGCGAGGTGGTACGCGAGTGAAATGGGTTAGCTACCAAGGTGATGACGGCGAGCGCGTCGGAGTCCTCTCCGGCGACACCATCCACGCGCTGCCGGCGGGCGTGACGCTGCTCGACCTGATCGCCCGAGGCGCTGACGGATTGCGGCGGGCGGGGGAGGATGCGCAGCGGTCCCCGGCGGCGACCGTATCACTGGCCGACGTGCGATTGCTGGCGCCCATCCCGCGCCCGCCGTCCATCCGGGATTCCCTGTGCTTCCTCGACCACATGCGCAACTGCCAAGCCGCGCTGGGCGCCGGGCGCCTGCTCGCCGACAGCTGGTATCGCATCCCCGCGTTTTACTTCGCCTGCCCGGCAACCGTTTTAGGGCCCTACGACGACGCGCCGATGGCACCCGGAAGCGCTTGGCAGGACTTCGAATTGGAGATCGCCGCGGTGATCGGGTCCGGCGGCAAGGATCTCAGCGTCGAGCAGGCCGAACGGGCGATCATCGGCTACACCATCTTCAACGACTGGTCCGCGCGCGACCTGCAGCAGATGGAAAGCCAATTGGGAATCGGGCAGGGCAAGGGCAAGGACAGCGGTGTCACGCTGGGTCCCTACCTGGTGACCCCCGACGAGCTCGAGCCCTACCGCCACGGCGCCAAACTGGACCTTCAGGTCACCGCCCTGGTCAACGACACCGTCATCGGTACCGGGTCGACGGCCCAGATGGATTGGACCTTCGGCGAAGTCATCTCCTACGCCTCGCGCGGTGTCACGCTCAACCCCGGCGACGTCATCGGCTCCGGGACGGTGCCCACCTGCACGCTGGTCGAGCACCTCAATCCCGGTGCGCTGGAATCGTTTCCCGGATGGCTACGCGACGGCGACGTCGTCACGCTCCAAGTCCAGGGTTTGGGGGAGACCCGGCAGACCGTCCGCGCGAGCAGTGCGCCACACGCGTTGGCCGCGCGGCCCAACCCGGACGCCGCGCCCAGTGCGCCGCGGGTCAACCGGGCACCGGCCCGGGTGCCCTACACCCGTGGGCTGCATCAGGTCGCCGACCGGGTGTGGGCATGGACGCTGCCGGACGGGGGCTACGGGTGGAGCAACGCCGGGTTGATCGCCGGTGAGGGCGCGTCCCTGTTGGTGGACACCCTGTTCGACCTCGCGCTGACCCGCGAGATGCTCACCGCGATGCGGCCCATCACCGGGTCCGCACCGATCACCGACGCGTTGATCACCCACTCCAACGGCGACCACACCCACGGTAACCAACTACTCGACGCGTCGGTGCGCATCATCGCCGCGCAGGGCACCGCCGAGGAGATCGAGCACGGGATGGCGCCCGAGATGCTGGCCATGGCGCAAACCGCCAATTTGGGGCCGGTGGCGACCCCGTACACGCGAGAACGCTTCGGGCACTTCGACTTCAGCAACATCACGCTGCGCAACGCCGATCAGACCTTCGAGCGCAACCTGTCCGTCGCGGTAGGTGGGCGGCGAATCGACATACTGAATCTGGGTCCCGCGCACACGGCCGCCGACTCGGTGGTGCACGTGCCCGACGCGGGGGTGCTGTTCGGCGGCGACCTGCTCTTCATCGGCTGCACGCCCATCGTGTGGGCCGGCCCGATCGCCAACTGGGTCGCGGCGTGCGACACGATGATCGCGCTGGATGCGCCGACGGTGGTGCCCGGCCACGGCCCTGTCACCGATCCGGACGGAATCCGCGCGGTGCGCGGCTATCTCGTGCACGTCGCCGAACAGGCCGAGGACGCCTACCGCCGGGGCTTGTCGTGGGCCGAGGCCGCCGACACCATCGACCTCGGCGAGTACGCCACGTGGCTGGACGCCGAGCGCGTCGTCGTCAACGTGTATCAGCGATACCGTGAACTCGACTCGCAGACACCGCAATTGGAGGTCATGGCCCTGCTGGTGATGCAGGCCGAGTGGCTGGCCAAGCGGTCCGCGTGACGTGGCGCCTGCGCGCCGGCTAGAGCCGCACCGCCCTGACGAAGCTGATCGTGGCGGCGGGAACCCGATGCTCGGCGGGCCCGAGTTCCGGTAGGCCCGCGGCGGCAAACAGGTCGGTGAGCCGAAAGATCGTGGTATCCCAGCCGTTTGCCGCCAGGTGTGCGGCGACGTCGGTGTGCTCACCCGGGTAGGCCAGGCCGGCGATGTCCAGATCGAGGCCCTGCCGTCGCCACCCCTCGGTCATGAGCCGCGCCTGTTCCTGCCCCTCCGGCGTCGTCGGGGCGACGGTTCCGAAGTCGGCGGCGAACCGGCTGCCCTCGCTGGACAACGGAATGATGGCGTCGAGCAACCGGACTTCGGCCTCGGGCGGAAGGAACCCGATCAGCACCCCCTCGGCGAGCCACGTCGTCGGCTGATCCGCGTCAAAGCCCGCCGCCTGCAAGGCCGCCGGCCAGTCCTCGCGCAAATCGATACCCACGGTGCGGAGTTCGGCCGTGGGGGCCGCGCCGATCTCGGCCAGGGTCGCCGTCTTGAACGCGATCACCTCCGGCTGGTCGATCTCGTACACGGTCGTCCCGGCCGGCCACCGCAACCGGTAGGCCCGGGAGTCCAGACCCGATGCCACGATCACCACCTGGCGCAGCCCGGCCTGCCCCGCCGCGGCGAAATAGTCGTCGTAAAACCGGGCCCGGGCGGCGAATGTGTCCACCATCCGCGAGAATCCGACGCCTTGCTCCAGGTCCATCGAATCGAGTTCGCCGGCGGCGAGCCTGGTGAATACGTCCAACCCCACGGCGCGCACCAGCGGCTCGGCGAACTCGTCGGTGATGACCGGTTGCGGGCGCCTGGTTGCCGCCGCCCGGGCCGCGGCCACCATGGTGGCGGTCGCACCCACGCTGTTGGCCAGGTCCCAGGTGTCGCCTTCGGTTCGTGCCATGGCTGCTCCTTCGATGTGGTGGCAAAACCACGGTATGCCTGCTCGGTAAATAGCGACGTCGCCTACGGTTTCCCTATGCCTGCAGTGACTCTGGAACGTCTCGAAGACAACATCGCCTGCATCACCCTGAACCGGCCGGAGCGCCTCAACGCCATCGATGGGTCGTTGATCGGCGGCGTCCACGAGGCCCTGGATGTGCTGGACAAAGGTGAGTACCGGGTGGCGATCCTGACCGGTGCCGGACGCGGATTCTGCGCCGGCGCCGATCTGAGCGGCACCGGCCAACCCTGGACGCAGAACAAGCCAACCACCCCGGCGTTCAAGGTCAACTACGACGCCCAGGTCCGGCTGGCCAACCTGTACACCCGGATCTACGAGATGGACATTCCAGTCATCGGCGCGGTGAACGGCGTCGCCGTCGGGGGTGGGCTGGCGTTCTCGTTGGTCTGCGATATCCGGGTCGCCTCCGAGCAGGCCCGGTTCGGCTCGGTGTTCATCAAGGCGGGATTCTCGTCGATGGACATGGGCACCAGCTACCTGCTGCCCAAGATCGTCGGCGCCGGGGTGGCGCGCGAACTCATGCTCACTGGTCGCATCATCGACGCGGCCGAGGCCTACCGCATCAAGCTGGTGCACGAGGTCGTCGCCGCCGATGAGCTGATGCCAGCCGCGCTCAAGCTGGCCCGCTCGATCGCCGAGAACAACGCATACGGCGTGTGGCAGACCAAGATTGGCCTCAACGCCGCGCTGGATGCGCCCAGCCTGCGCCATGCCATCGAGATCGAGAACCGCACCCAGATCCTCAGCGGCTTCACCAACAACCCGGTCGAGGCCGCGATGGCGCACCGGGAAAAGCGCGCCCCGAAATGGGATGTGCTGTAACGCTTTTAAAGCTTCGCGATCACGTTCTCGGCGAACATCTCCAGGTTGCGGATCTTGCTGTCCAGCGGCTCGGTGTCCTTGCCCTTGATGTAGGGGATGCGGAAGCCGACGATGACGTCGGTGACGCCCTTGTCCTCGAGCCGTTTGATCCCGTCCGCGGTGTAGGCGTCGGTCGAGATCACATGGATCTCGAACGGCCCGGTCTTGCCGGCTTCTTCGCGGAACTTCTTGAGCTTGGCCAGCAGGTGGTCGAGTTCTTGCGCGTCACCGCCGCCATGCATCCAGCCGTCCAGGCGCGCCGCGCGCCGCAGCGCCGCATCGGCGTGCCCACCGATCAGAATCGGGACGGGCTTGGTGGGGGCCGGGGACATCTTGGTCTTGGGGATGTCGTAGAACTCGCCGTGGAATTCGAAGTAGTCGCCGGTGGTGAGGCCCTGGATGATCTCGATACACTCGTCCATCCGCTTGCCGCGCCTGGCGAACGGGACACCCAACAACTCGTAGTCCTCGGGCCACGGGCTGGTGCCGACACCGAAGCCCACCCGGTTGTCGGTCATCGCGGCCAGTGACCCGATCTGCTTGGCCACCAACGCCGGTGGCCGGATGGGCAGCTTGAGCACGAAGAAGTTGAACCGCAGCTTCGTGGTCACCGCGCCCAATGCCGAAGTGAGCACGAAGGTTTCGATGAACTCCTTGCCGTCCAGGAATTCGCGGTTGCCGTCCGGGGTGTAGGGGTACTTCGAGTCGGATTCGAAGGGATAGGCGATGCTGTCGGCGATCGTCATGGCGTCGTAGCCGGCCGCCTCGGCTGCCTTGGCCAGCGGGATGTAGTACCTAAAGTCCGTCATCGCCTCTGCGTAGGTAAACCGCACGTCATCTGCCTTCCTGAAGGGGTCGTCAGTCGACATTAGAACGTGTTCTAGTTTCAGCACAACCGGCAGATCGGCGCGGCGGCACCCGGGCCGCCGGCCAGAGCAGGTTTCGGTCTACAGCTGGTTCTCGGGGCCGATCACAGCCCAGACCGTCTTGCCCGACGAGGTGGGCGTGCTGCCCCACGCTCGGGACAACGCGTCCACGATCGCCAGCCCGGACACGTCGATGCCCTTCTTCGGCGACGGCAGTCGCACCGCGGGCGTGTTGCTCGCATCCGACACCGCGATGGTCGCCGTGGTGCCCAGCGCTTCGATCCGCACCGCCGGAACGCTGGCGGTGTGTTCCAGCACGTTCTCCACGAACACGTTGACCACCACCAGCGCCACCGGAATGAGCTTGGACTGCGACCAGGTGGTGAGCCATTCACGGACCAGGCGCCGCGACTCGCGCAGGCTGGTCAGATCGGCGGGTAGCTGCACATCGGCGCGCCGCACCGGGCGGCGGCTGTTCTGGCCGAGCGCCTTCAGCGCGGCTTTCTCACTCGCATAGACCGGCATGAAGTGGGTGACCCCGCTATTGGCGATCGCCTCGCGGACCGCGCGGTTGGTGCAGACGAGCACGATCGGAATGTGCGGCGCACCGCCGGCCTGCCAGTACGCGCTCATGAAGGTTGCCCACGCCGATTCGGAGGGCACCTTGAGCCCGGAGACATTGACGATCACGGCGGCGGCATCGTCCAGCGTGGCTTTGAGGATGCGTTCGCGGAGTGCGCTCGAGTTGGCGGCATCAAGCTCGCCGTCGACGGTCAGGACGGCAACCGAATCATCGGTCCGCATCGCAACGGCCACCGGGCTCATCCCAGCTCGGTCCTGGCGTCCGGTTCCATTTCCCGCTCCTCGCATCATGCCGGGCCGATTGCTTGAGTATCCGCTCTCAGCGGCAAAAGTCTACTTCGCGAACCAGCGGCCTCAATACAGCCGGAAACCGCAGGCTGCGTTCGGGATCCCGGTAAATCCATTCCGCAAACCCGCAACGAAAGCACCATGCGCCCCCTCCCACACGCCCCGGGGAGTCGACCAGCCCCACCCCGACGCGCTATGGAGTCGAATGCCCAGCACGCGCTTCCATCCCGGTTACCACGCGGTGACCGCCGCCAAACTTTTCGGTATGCCCCGAAAAACAGCGCGTTAACCAGCGCAAAGGCATCAGCCATCGCCCGGCGCGGCCGAGCCCTATCGGCTCAGCGGTTGCTCAGCGCGTACGGGGGCGCGCCCACCCCCGCGACCGAGTGCGTCCCCCACGGTGTCTGTTCGACGATGCGCGCCCGCGCGCTGCGCTCGCCGACCGTCAGGGTGCCCGTCCGTGATTGCTTGAGGATCTCGCCGGACAACGGTCCCGACGGAGAACCGAACAGCGTTCCCTGCCAGTGGTAGCGGCCGTCGATCGGGTCCAGGTGGCCGGTCAGCCGGACCCGCACCGGGTGGCGGGCGCCGCCGATTTCCAGCGTGGCGGCGCCGTCGTATGTGTCGTCGCCGGCGGGCGCGCTGGCCGAGAGGTCGAAGGCGGACGCCACCGGGGGCGGCTCTGCCGGCCGCAGTTGGGCGCGCTCGTTGAACACCCGCTGGCTGCTGGCGCGCACCTCGATGCGACCGCTGGCCGTGCGCTCCATGACTTTCAGGCACTCGGCGACGTAGCGCGCCTGAGCGTCCGGATCGGGAGCGGTGACGAAGAAGTAATTGGGGAACCCGCGAATCGCCACCCCGCAGAACGGCTCCATGCCGTCGTGCCAGGCCTGCCGGATGGTCAGCCCGGCCGAGCCGACCAGGGTCTGGTCGGCGACGTCCTCGGGGATGAAGTAGCCGGTGCCGTAGATGATGGCATCGACGCGGTGGACGGCGCCGTCGGCGGTGCGCACGCCCGACGCCGTCACCGCCTCGATCGCGGACGCGGCGATGGCGACCCGGGGCCGCGAGGCCGGCGTGCGGCGCAACCGGCGAGCGGCGCGGGCGTACCACGCCGGGATGTCGGCCACGACGCGACGCGGCGCGCGGGCGAACACGGTGACCGAGTTCGCCACCTGGGTCAGCCGCCCGAGGTGGTGGGCGGCCGCGGCGTCGGTGCCGATCACCGCGATCTGCTTGCCGGACGGATCGAATCCGGGATCCCACGCCGCGGCGTGAAACGCCGCTCCGCCGAACTCGTCGTGTCCGGGGATGGCCGGCAGCCAGGGCCGCTGGACCGGATGGTCGGCGGCGACGACGACATCGGCCCGGATTCGGTCGCCGCCGGCCATGGTCAACAGCCAGGTATCGGAGTCGTCGTCAAAGCGTGCGTCCCGGGTCGGCCCGTCCAGCATCACCAGGCCGGTGAAACCGGCTGCCAGCAAGGCGGTTTGGGCGCTCTTGCCGCACACGCCCGCCCCGGCGACGACGATGTGGCAGCGGCGCTCGGCGCGATCCGGCGGCTGCGTCACAGAAACCTGCTGCGCTTCCAGCCGAGGCGTGCGATCGAACCCATCAGGCCGACCTCGGTCAAAAATGCCGCCAGTGGCGCGAATCCGGCGACCTGTATGTCGCGGCGATGCGGACTGGTGCGCGCGGCCTTGCGGGCGCGTTTGGGGTCCAGACCCGCCCGCGCATAGGGCACGGGGTTGCTGAACAGGTAATTGAAGAAGTAGCCGCCCAGCCCGTTGATGTTGGCCATGAACCAGCGGTTGAGCCGGGGCATCTCGACCACGCGCTTGCGCGCGCCGTCGCGCGCGAACTGGATGTGGCGGGCCTCTTCGGTGACGTGAATCCGCATGAGTCGCTGAATGATTGGCTGCAGTTCCGGGTCGTCCATCATCTGCCGCTGCAGCGAGTCGAAGATCTCCTCACCGATCAGGGCGGCCACCCACAGCATCGATCCGCGCTGGAACGCCAGCGGCAGGCAGTTGATGATCATTCGGTGAAACAGTTTGGGGCGCACCGGTTTGGCGCCGATGCGTTCGATCGCCTTGCCGAACATCACCATGTGGCGGGTCTCGTCGCCCAGTTCGGTCAGCTTGTAATGGGTCGACCGGCTGGTCGGGTCCTCGTGCAGGATCGTGCGCAGCAGCGCTTGGTTGAGCATGTTCTCAAACCAGATGCCGGCCGACAGCGTGTTCACCAATTCCTGCCGGGACAGCTCGATCTGTTGCTCGCGGGTCATCTCGTCCCACATCGGCGTGCCGTAGAGCGACACCAGTCGGGGCGGCAGATAGAACTTGTCCGGGTCCAGCGGCGCGTCCCAGTCGATGTCGACGACGGGTTCGTAGGACTTTTTGACCGAGCCCTTCAGCAATCGGTCCGAGAAGTCTTCACGACTCGGCCCACCTGGCTTCACCGGTGTAGTCATCGCTGGCGTCCCTCCATTGGGTGCTTCAGACGGTACCCATGGTACTGGGTACTTGCGGTCCCGGCTAGATGCTGGAGGCCGCGATTCGGCAATCTGACGGGCAACGAGCATCAGGAGGCGGCGGAGTGGGCCGGCACATTCACGTCATCGGCGTCGGCGCCGGTGACCCCACCTACGTGACCGTGCAGGCGATCGAGGCGCTCAACGACACCCAGGTGTTCTTCGCGATGGACAAGGGCGAGCAGAAGAGCGACCTGGTGGCGCTGCGGCGCGAGATTTGCGGGCGTTTCATCCGTGAGCCGGGCTACCGCTTCGTCGAGCTGCCCGACCCCAAGCGGGGCGATGACGCCGACTACCGGGACGCGGTCGCGGATTGGCACGCCGCCCGCGCGAAGATCTGGGCCGACGCCATTTCCGCCGAGCTGGGCCCGCACGGCGTCGGCGGGTTTTTGGCCTGGGGCGACCCGTCGCTCTACGACAGCACGCTGCGCATCCTCGACGCGGTGGCCGAACGGGTCGACTTCACGTTCGATGTCATCCCGGGCATCACCGCCGTGCAGGCGCTGACCGCCCGGCACCGCATCCCGCTCAACGAGGTCGGCGAACCCGTGCTGATCACCACCGGGCGGCAGCTGCGCATCCACGGGCCGGCCGCGGGGTCCGCCGTCGTGATGCTCGACGCCGACTGCTCGTTCCAGGTCTGCCCGCCGGACACGCGAATCTGGTGGGGCGCCTACCTGGGCACCGACGACGAGCTGCTCATCGCGGGCGCGGTCGGCGAGGTGGGTCCCCGCATCGTTTCGCTGCGAGCGCAAGCCCGCGCCCGGCACGGCTGGATCATGGACACGTATTTGCTGCGACCGGCACACTGAAACCGTGCCCGAACTACCCGAGATCGAAGCGCTGGTCGACCATCTGCGCCGCCACGCCGTCGGCCTGACGATCGGGCGGGTCGACATCGCCGCCCTGTCCGTGCTGAAGACGTTCGACCCGCCGATCAGCGCGCTGCACGGCCAGGCCGTGACCGGGGCCGAGCGGTGGGGCAAGTACCTGGGGCTGCGCACCGACAACCTTTTCCTGATCGCCCATCTGTCACGGGCGGGCTGGCTGCGGTGGTCGGACAAGCTGGCCGCGGCTCCGCTGCGGCCCGGCAAGGGCCCGATCGCGCTGCGGGTGCACCTGGGCACGCCCGGTGCGGCGCCTGGCTTCGACCTCACCGAGGCGGGCACCCAGAAGCGGCTGGCGGTGTGGCTGGTGGCCGACCCGCAGCAGATCCCACAGATCGCCGCCCTCGGGCCGGACGCGCTGGACTTGGACCTGGATGCGCTGGGTGATCGGTTGGCCGGCAACACCGGCCGAATCAAAACGGTCATCACCGACCAGAAGGTGATCGCCGGGATCGGCAACGCCTACAGCGACGAGATCCTGCATGTGGCACGCATATCGCCGTTCGCCACCGCCGGCAAGCTGTCCGACGGGCAGCTCGCCACGCTGCACGACGCGATGGTCTCGGTGCTCACCGATGCGGTGAGCCGGTCGGTCGGGCAGGGGGCGGCCACCCTCAAGGGCGAGAAGCGCTCCGGATTGCGGGTGCACGCCCGCACCGGGCTGCCCTGCCCGGTATGCGGGGACACCGTGCGCGAAGTGTCGTTCGCGGACAAGTCTTTCCAGTACTGCCCCACGTGTCAGACCGGCGGCAAGATCCTGGCCGACCGGCGCATGTCGCGTTTGCTGAAGTAGTCGCCCGACTCGGATTTGACACCTGTCGAT
The DNA here is from genome assembly GCF_054660795.1 of Mycobacterium sp. MUNTM1. Lineage (NCBI taxonomy): Bacteria > Bacillati > Actinomycetota > Actinomycetes > Mycobacteriales > Mycobacteriaceae > Mycobacterium > Mycobacterium sp. MUNTM1. The sequence continues at coordinate 49,618 of NZ_BAAGDE010000010.1, read as the reverse complement.
ATGCTGCCCCGATGACTCGCCAGAAGATCCTCATCACCGGCGCCAGCTCGGGCCTGGGCGCCGGCATGGCGCGCGCCTTCGCCGCCAAGGGCCGCGACCTCGCGCTGTGCGCGCGTCGCACCGAGCGGCTCGATGAGCTGAAAGCCGAGCTGTCGCAGAAGTATCCGGGCATTCGGATCGCGGTCGCCGCGCTGGACGTCAACGACCACGAGGCCGTCCCCAAGGTGTTCGCCGAACTCAGCGACGAGCTGGGCGGCATCGACCGCATCGTCGTCAACGCCGGCATCGGCAAGGGCGCGAAACTGGGCTCCGGCAAGTTGTGGGCCAATAAGGCCACCATCGAGACCAACCTGGTCTCGGCGCTGGTGCAGATCGAGACCGCGCTGGAGATGTTCAACAAGAACGGTTCGGGCCACCTGGTGCTGATCTCGTCGGTGCTCGGCAACAAGGGCGTGCCGGGCGTCAAGGCCGCCTATGCCGCGAGCAAGGCCGGGGTGAGCTCCCTGGGCGAATCGCTGCGCGCCGAATACGCCAAGGGCCCCGTCAAGGTGTCGGTCATCGAGCCCGGCTACATCGAGTCGGAGATGACGGCCAAGTCCAACAGCACAATGTTGATGGTGGACAACGAGACCGGTGTCAACGCGCTCGTCGCGGCCATGGAACGGGAGCCCGGCCGCGCCGCGGTGCCGTGGTGGCCGTGGGCCCCACTGGTGCAGCTGATGCGGGTGCTGCCGCCCCAGCTGACGAAGATGTTCGCCTGAGGTTAGCCCCCCGCGCGAGCGTGCGTTGCCTGTCCGCGACACGCCGACCGCGCGCGTGCAACTGCGCACGCTCGGCGGAGAAAAGTCAGCTGGTTCGCCCGCGCTCGCTGCGATACCGGCGCACCAGGGCGTCGGTGGAGCTGTCCGACTGCGGCGCCGGCGACCCGTCCGCGGTGATCACCGGAAGCAATGCCTTGGCCTGGGTTTTGCCCAGCTCCACGCCCCATTGGTCGAACGAGTCGATTCCCCAGATCACGCCCTCGGTGAACACCTGATGCTCGTAGAGCGCGATCAGCTGGCCCATCACCGACGGGGTGAGCCGATTGGCCAGGATCGAGGTCGACGGCCGGTTACCGGGCATCACCTTGTGCGGCACGATATCCGCGGGCGTGCCTTCGGCGGCGATCTCTTCGGCGGTCTTACCGAAGGCCAGCACCTGGGTCTGGGCGAAAAAGTTGCTCATCAACAAGTCGTGCATGCTGCCGTCGCCCTCGGCGGTGGGCAGGTCGTCGAGTGGCTGGCTGAAGCCGATGAAGTCGGCGGGCACCAACCGGGTGCCCTGATGCAGCAACTGGTAGAACGCGTGCTGCCCGTTGGTTCCCGGTTCGCCCCAGAAGATTTCACCGGTGTCCGTGGTGACCGGGCTGCCGTCCGCGCGGGTCGACTTGCCATTAGACTCCATGGTCAGCTGTTGCAGGTAGGCCGCAAAGCGCGCCAGGTCGTTGGAGTACGGCAGCACGGCGCGCGATTGCGCGCCCATGAAGTTGGAATACCACAGACCGATAAGCCCAAGCAGGACAGGCGCATTGGATTCCAGCGGCACGGTCTTGAAATGCCGGTCGACGATGTGGAACCCGGAAAGGAAGTCCGCGAAGGCTTCTCGGCCGATGACGGCCATCACCGACAGTCCGATCGCCGAGTCCACCGAATAGCGGCCGCCGACCCAATCCCAGAAACCGAACATGTTGTCGGTGTTGATACCGAAGTCGTCGACCAGACGTTTGTTGGTGGAGACGGCGACGAAGTGCTGCGACACCGCGGCGTCGCCGAGGGCATCGGTGATCCAGCGGCGCGCGGCCGTGGCGTTGGTCAGGGTTTCCAGCGTCGAGAACGTCTTCGAGGCGACGATGAAAAGTGTTGTGGCGGGGTCCAAGTCGGCCAGGGTGGCGATCAGATCCGCCGGGTCGACGTTGGAGACGAACCGCGCCGAGATTCCCGCGTCCGCGTAGTGGCGCAGCGCCTGATTGACCATCACCGGGCCGAGGTCCGATCCTCCGATGCCGATGTTGACCACCGTGCTGATGCGTTTCCCGCTGGCACCCGTCCATTCACCGCTGCGCAACCGATCGGTGAATTCGCCCATGGCGTCCAGCACCTCGTGCACGTCTTGGACGACGTTCTCGCCGTCGACGACCAGCTCGGCGTCCCGGGGCAGTCGCAGCGCGGTGTGCAAGACCGCGCGATCCTCCGAGGTGTTGATGTGCACGCCGGCGAACATCTGATCGCGACGCTCTTCGAGGTTGGCCGTGCGCGCCAGATCGACCAAGAGCCGCAGCGTTTCTCGCGTGATGCGGTGCTTGCTGTAGTCGATGTAGAGGTCGCCGACCGAGACGGTCAGCTCGCGGCCGCGATCGGGGTCGTCGTCGAAGAACTGCCGCAGATGGGTGTTGCCGATTTGTTCATGATGCCTGCGCAGGGCGTCCCACGCCGGGGTGGCGGTGATGTCGGAGAGGGTGGGCACGGAGGTCATTGGCGTCGCTCCATCTTCATCGCTTTGCTCTGCATCGTCGCCGATGCGGGTCATGCCTCGACCCTATGGGCTGTGACGTGACGGAGCCAGGTGTAGCGGGGAGCTCTGCGTCGGCGGGAATGAACCGCCGACGTCAGTGGCCGAGCCGGCCCCTGCCCAACCGCAGCAGCAGTATCGCAAGGTCCTTGCCTTCGGGGCCGAGCGCGCTGTAGCGCTCTATGACCTTCATTTCGCGGCTGTGCACAAGCCGCGTGCCGCCGGACGCCATCCGGGCCTTGCCGATCGCCTGTGACACTTCGGTGCGCCGCTGCACCGCCGCGAGGATCGCGGCGTCGAGCCGGTCGATCTCTTGGCGCAACTCGTCGATGTCGGTGACCTCTTGGGTCTCCACCGTGTCGATGTTCATCTCTGCTGACTCCGCGTCTTCGTCGTGATGTGGGGGTTCTGGTCTCATGCAGTATCGGGCCTCACAAAAGACGAGCCCCGAGTGCCGAAAGCGGACCACGGGGCTCTGCGGAAGCAGTCAGGCCACGGGCACCGCGAACCGGTACCCGTAGGGAAATCGGCGCCGCCACTCCTGGTTCGAAGAGCGTCGCCGGCACTGCACGTTGAGCACGAATCGAGTGTGCCACTACAAACGGCAACGGCGCAAAGAAAACGCGTTTAAGCTGCGCCTTTTGCACTTGGGTGCAATTACGCCGCCGGACGGAATCCGGGCGGAAAGTGCATTACTACACGCCGGATCCCCGCTCGTCCGCGTGACGCCGTCCCGGCCGCCCGGCCCACTAGCCTGGTCTGATGCCAGGGCGGTAGTGCGTCAGTGGGCGGCGGTAAGTTTGGACTGACATGAGTGTGCACGCAACAGATGCCAAGCCGGCCTCCGAAGCAGACCAGCTGCTCGAGGGCCTCAACCCGCAACAGCGCCAAGCGGTCGTGCATGAGGGTTCCCCACTGCTGATCGTCGCGGGTGCGGGTTCGGGAAAGACCGCGGTGTTGACCCGCCGCATCGCCTATCTGATCGCGGAGCGCGGGGTCGGGGTCGGCCAGGTGCTGGCCATCACCTTCACCAACAAGGCCGCCGCCGAGATGCGCGAACGGGTGGTGCGGCTGGTGGGCAACCGGGCCCGCGCCATGTGGGTCTCCACCTTCCACTCGACCTGCGTGCGCATCCTGCGCAACCAGGCATCCCTGATCGAGGGTCTCAACTCCAACTTCTCCATCTACGACGCCGACGACTCGCGGCGCCTGTTGCAGATGATCGGGCGCGACATGGGGCTCGACATCAAGCGCTACTCGCCCCGGCTGCTGGCCAATGCCATCTCCAACCTGAAGAACGAGCTGATCGATCCCGCGCAGGCGGTGGGCAACCTGACCGACGATTCCGACGAGTTGTCCCGCACGGTGGCCAGCGTCTATGGCGAATACCAGCGGCGGCTGCGGGCGGCCAACGCGCTGGACTTCGACGACCTGATCGGGGAAACCGTGGCGGTGCTGCGGGCCTTCCCGCAGATCGCCCAGCACTACCGGCGCCGGTTCCGGCACGTCCTCGTCGACGAGTACCAGGACACCAACCACGCGCAGTACGTGTTGGTGCGCGAACTGGTCGGCCGCGGCGGTTCAGCGAGGCTCGCCGGAACGGGCCCCCAGGCCGGCGCAGGCGAGGCGAAGCTGGGACCGCCGAATCAGCCCGATTCTGACGAGGTTTCCGACGAGGTGCCGCCCGCTGAACTGTGCGTCGTCGGCGACGCCGACCAGTCGATCTATGCGTTCCGGGGCGCCACGATCCGCAACATCGAGGACTTCGAGCGCGACTACCCGGACGCGACAACCATTCTGCTGGAACAGAATTACCGCTCGACCCAGAACATCCTGTCCGCGGCCAACTCGGTGATCGCCCGCAACTCCGGGCGACGCGACAAGCGGTTGTGGACCGCCGAGGGTGCCGGTGAGCTGATCGTCGGGTATGTCGCCGACAACGAGCACGACGAGGCCCGTTTCGTCGCCGAGGAGATCGACGCGCTCGCCGAGAAGGGCGAGATCAACTACAACGACGTCGCCGTCTTCTACCGCACCAACAATTCGTCGCGGTCGTTCGAAGAGGTATTCATCCGCGCCGGCATCCCGTACAAAGTCGTTGGGGGAGTGTGCTTTTACGAGCGCAAGGAGATTCGCGACATCGTCGCCTATCTGCGGGTGCTGGACAACCCCGGGGACGCGGTCAGCATGCGTCGCATCCTCAATACCCCGCGCCGCGGCATCGGCGATCGTGCCGAGGCGTGTGTGGCGGTGTACGCCGAGAACACCGGCGCCAGCTTCGCCGACGCGCTCGTCGCCGCGGCCGAAGGCAAAGTGCCGATGCTGAATTCGCGTGCGGAGAAGGCGATCGCCGGTTTCGTCGAGTTGCTCGACGAGCTGCGCGGCCGCCTGGACGACGATCTCGGAGACCTGGTCGAGTCGGTGCTCGAACGCACCGGATATCGCCGGGAACTCGAATCCTCCACCGATCCGCAGGAGCTCGCGCGCCTGGACAACCTCAACGAACTCGTCAGCGTGGCACACGAATTCAGCACCGACCGGGCCAACGCCGCGGCGCTGGGCGAGTCGCTGCAAACGCCCGAAGACGAAGACGTGCCGGACACCGGTGTGCTGGCGGAGTTCTTGGAGCGGGTCTCGCTGGTCTCCGACAGCGACGAGATCCCCGAGGACGGGGCCGGCATGGTCACCCTGATGACGCTGCACACCGCCAAGGGCCTGGAGTTTCCGGTGGTGTTCGTCACCGGCTGGGAGGACGGAATGTTTCCCCACATGCGGTCGCTGGACGATCCGGTGGAACTCTCCGAGGAGCGGCGGCTGGCCTACGTCGGAATCACTCGGGCGCGGCAACGGCTCTATGTGAGCAGGGCCATCGTCCGGTCGTCCTGGGGGCAGCCCATGCTCAACCCGGAATCACGCTTCCTGCAAGAGATCCCGCAGGAGCTCATCGAATGGCGGCGCACGGCGCCGGCCCCGTCGTTCAGCGCGCCGGTGAGCGGCGCCGGCCGGTTCGGCACGCCGCGGGCGGCCCCGACCCGCTCGGGGATGAGCAAGCGCCCGCTACTGGTGCTCGCGGCGGGCGACCGGGTGACGCACGACAAGTATGGGCTGGGCCGGGTCGAGGAGGTGTCCGGCGCCGGCGAATCGGCGATGTCGCTGATCGACTTCGGCAGCTCCGGGCGGGTGAAGCTGATGCACAACCACGCCCCGATCAGCAAGCTCTAGCGGGCGGCGTTCGGCGAAGCTCAGGCGTCCAGCCAGCGTTTGGTCTGCGGCAGCAGCACCAGCACGACCGTGGCGATCGGCAATATCGGCAACAGGTGGACCACCCACGCGACGCGGGCGCCGGCGATGAACACGCCGATATAGGTGAGGACGGCGACCAGCGCGCCGGCCATCAGAAGGTAGCGGCTGATCGATCGCCGCTGCAGCAACAGGATCACGCCCGACACCGTGGTACCGGCGAACACCAGGGCCAGGAAGGCGACCGCGATGCAGAACAGCCGGTCGGTGCGCCACCAACCGGCGATCAGGTCGGTGGCCACCACCGAGGTGGCCCAGCCGCTGACGATGCTCACCGCGCAGGCGGCGACGGCCGTTCGATCGGTGGGCTCAAGGGCCGGCACTCCGGCATAGCCGGTGCGACCCGGACGGGAACCGGCCCGGTAGGGCGCGGGTTGCGGGGCGAAGTGGGTGGTCGGGCTGTCCGGTGTGGTTGGGATGGGCCCGGTCGGCGCGCGCCGGATGATCCGTGTCCGTGATTCGGAGGGCGAATCGTGCTCGTGCGTGGGCTCGGGCGGACGCGGACCGGAAGTTTCGTCGTTCGGCGCGGTCACCTCAGCCAGCGTAGTTGCCGACCATAAGACCACGCTTAGCGAGCCACGGCACGGGGTCGATCCGTTCGCTGCCGCCCTGCAGCACCTCGAAATGCAGGTGCGGGCCGGTGGAATTGCCCCGGTTGCCCATCGTGGCGATCTGGTCGCCGGCCATCACGCGCTCACCGACGCTGACCAGCGTGGTGTTGATGTGGCCGTAGAGCGTGACTGTGCCGTCGGCGTGTCGGAGCTTGACCAGCATGCCGTATCCGCTGGCCGGGCCGGAGTCGATGACGACGCCGTCGGACACCGCGTAAATCGGTGTCCCGATCGAGTTGGCCAGGTCGATACCGGCGTGCAGCACGCCCCACCGGTAGCCGAAGTTGGAGGTGAAGATGCCCTTCGTCGGCATCACGTAAAGCGGCTGCGACAACCGCGCCTCGCGCTGAGCGCGATCGTTGGCGAAGGCGACGCCCTTGGCGAGCTCCTGATTGTGCAGCGCGGCGGTGGCCGCGGGCGCCGCGGCGATCACCTGGGGGCCGCGGACGGTGTTGGTGCCGCTCGCCCCGCCGGTGAGCGCGGACGCGTTGGCGGTCAGCACGGCGTCGGTCTTGGGGGCGTCAGCGTGGCTGGTGGCCGTGTGGGCGGCCGCGGCGGCGGCGCCGGCGGCCATCGCCGAGATCAGCAGCCGGCCCCGGGCCGCGCTGGTCGGTTGTTTGCGGTGCTGCCCGCCGCGGCGGGCCACGCCGACGACGTCCGTAGTGTGCGAGCGCTCGGTGCGCGGCTCGACGGACACCCGCGGCAGCACCTCGGTGACGGGCGCGGCCAGCCATACCGGGCGCACGTCGTCGGCCTCGTTGAGGTCGTCGAGCTCGGGCGCCAGCAACACCTGGGCTTCGTTGTCGAACGGTGAGTCGCTGCTGAAGTCCAAGTCGCCGAGATCGCCGGCGTCGTCGCTGAACTCGAAGTCATCGAAGTCAAACCCGTCGAGCGGAAGGATCTCGGTGACTTCGGTGCGATGCGGTGCGTCGGCCCACCGGGCGCCCGCGGCGCGACCTACCCTCACGACGCCTTCAGTTACGGCAGACGGCCGGGCAAAAAGGTGCTGGGACAACCTGAAATGTCCTCGTATCGTGACCATAACGTTATCTGGACCCTAGGAAGGTATCCGCTGACGCGCGGGGCTGGCAACCTCGTTGGAAAATCCGGGCGGAATTGTGATTTGGATCACGCGGGCGGTCAACCCCTAGCCGGTGAGCTGTGCCACATCGGCGGACGCGGCGGTAAAGGCTGTTTGAGGGGTGGATACAGTTCGTCCGTGCGAGTTGCCGAGTGCGGCACCGCCCACCAAGAGGCCTAGTAGTTGAGTCGAGCGAAGACAGAGAGTCCATGGACCTTTTCGAGTATCAAGCAAAAGAATTGTTCGCCAAGCACAACGTACCGACTACACCGGGACGCGTGACCGACACCGCCGAGGGGGCTCGGGAGATCGCCACCGAGATCGGGCGTCCGGTGATGGTCAAAGCGCAGGTGAAAGTCGGCGGGCGTGGCAAGGCCGGCGGCGTCAAGTACGCGGCGACGCCCGACGACGCCTACGAGCACGCCAAGAACATCCTCGGCCTGGACATCAAGGGACACGTCGTGAAGAAGCTGCTGGTCGCCGAGGCCAGCGACATCGCCGAGGAGTACTACATCTCCTTCCTGCTCGACCGCGCCAACCGCACCTACCTGGCGATGTGCTCGGTCGAGGGCGGCATGGAGATCGAAGAGGTGGCCGCCACCAAGCCCGAGCGCCTGGCCAAGGTTCCGGTGGACGCCGTCAAGGGTGTCGACCTGGCGACCGCGCGTTCCATCGCCGAGCAGGGCCACCTGCCCGCCGAGGTGCTCGACGCCGCCGCGATCACCATCAACAAGCTGTGGGAGGTCTTCGTCGCCGAGGACGCCACCCTGGTTGAGGTCAACCCGTTGGTGCGCGACCCGCAGGACCAGATCCTGGCGCTGGACGGCAAGGTCACGCTGGACGCCAATGCCGACTTCCGTCAGCCCGGCCACGCCGAGTTCGAGGACCGCGACGCCACCGACCCGCTGGAGCTCAAGGCCAAGGAGCACGACCTCAACTACGTCAAGCTGGACGGCTCGGTCGGCATCATCGGTAACGGTGCGGGCCTGGTGATGTCGACGCTTGACGTCGTCGCCTACGCGGGCGAGAAGCACGGCGGGGTCAAGCCGGCCAACTTCCTCGACATCGGTGGTGGCGCGTCGGCCGAGGTGATGGCCGCGGGCCTCGACGTCATCCTGAACGACAAGCAGGTCAAGAGCGTGTTCGTCAACGTGTTCGGCGGCATCACCTCCTGTGACGCCGTCGCCAACGGCATCGTGACCGCGCTGAACATGCTCGGCGACGAGGCCAACAAGCCGCTCGTGGTCCGGCTCGACGGCAACAACGTCGACGAAGGCCGGCGCATCCTGGCCCAAGCCAACCACCCGCTGGTGATCCAGGCCGAGACCATGGACGCCGGTGCCGACAAAGCCGCCGAACTGGCGAACAAGTCTTAAGGAGAGATGACCCATGTCTATATTCCTGAACGCAGACTCCAAGGTCATCGTCCAGGGCATCACCGGCGGTGAGGGCACCAAGCACACCGCGCTCATGCTGAAGGCCGGCACCCAGGTGGTGGGCGGCGTGAACGCCCGCAAGGCCGGCACCACCGTGTCGCACGTGGACCCGGTCGGCAAGGACGTCGAGCTGCCCGTCTTCGGCACCGTCGCGGAGGCGATGAAGGAGACCGGCGCCAACGTGTCGGTCGTCTTCGTACCGCCGAAGTTCGCCAAGGACGCGATCATCGAGGCCATCGACGCCGAGATCCCGCTGCTGGTGGTCATCACCGAGGGAATTCCGGTGCAGGACAGCGCCTATGCGTGGGCCTACAACGTCGACAAGGGGCACAAGACGCGCATCATCGGGCCGAACTGCCCCGGCATCATCACCCCGGGCGAGGCGCTGGCCGGGATCACCCCGGCGAACATCAGCGGGCCGGGCCCGGTCGGCCTGGTGTCCAAGTCGGGCACCCTGACCTACCAGATGATGTACGAGCTGCGCGATTTCGGCTTCTCCACCTCGATCGGCATCGGCGGTGACCCGGTGATCGGCACCACCCACATCGACGCCATCGAGGCCTTCGAGAAGGACCCCGACACGAAGGTCATCGTGATGATCGGTGAGATCGGCGGTGACGCCGAGGAGCGCGCGGCCGACTACATCAAGGCCAACGTGTCCAAGCCGGTCGTCGGCTACGTCGCGGGATTCACTGCGCCGGAAGGCAAGACGATGGGCCACGCGGGCGCCATCGTGTCCGGCTCGTCGGGCACCGCGGCCGCCAAGAAGGAGGCCCTGGAGGCGGCCGGCGTCAAGGTGGGCAAGACCCCGTCGGAGACGGCCGAGCTGGCCCGGGAGATCCTGCAGAGCCTGTAGGGCTTCACCGAAGCTGCGGTTGGGTCGCGAATCCGCGATCCGGCCGCAGTTTCTTTTTGCCCCGGGCCATCGGTTAGCCTGTCGAACTAACAGTTGCCAGGAGGTTTGTCATGCCGGTCGATCCTCGTACTCCGGTGCTCGTCGGCGTCGGCCAGTTCACCGAGCGCATCGACGACCCCGACTATCGGGGAATGTCGGCGGTCGACCTCGCGACGGCGGCCGCGCGGGCAGCACTGGACGACACCGGCGCCAAAGGCGTTGCGAGGGCCATCGACACGGTCTTTGGGCTACGGCAGTTCGAGATCTCTGGACCGATGCCTGCGAGGCTGGGCAAGTCGAACAACTACCCGCGTTCGGTGATGAACCGGCTCGGCGGCGATCCGGCCCGCGTGGTACTCGAACCAGTCGGCGGGCAGGGGCCGCAGAAGCTTGTCACCGAGGCGGGCAACGCGATCGCGGCGGGCGCGGCCGACGTCGTGATGATCATGGGCTCGGAGCCCGGATCGACGGCTCGCTACTTCGCCGATCGCGAGGACAAGCCTGACTTCACCGAACACGTCGAGGGCCAACTGGAAGATCGAGGCCACCGGATCTCCAGCTATATCGACGAGTACACGATCCAGCACGGTCTGACCGGGGCGCCCGTGCAGTACGGGCTCCTGGAGAACGCTCGGCGCGCGCGGCTGGGGCGCGGCGTGGCCGACTATCGGCGCGAGATGGCCGAACTGTTCGCCCCGATGTCCAAAGTGGCCGCCAAGAACCCGTTTTCGTCGTCGCCGGTGGAGCGTTCGGTCGACGAGATCGTCACGATCACCGACGACAACAGGATGATCTGTGACCCCTACCCCCGGTTGCTCGTGGCTCGCGATCAGGTCAACCAGGGCGCGGCGGCGGTGCTGATGTCGGTAGAGGCGGCGACCCGTCTCGGGGTGGCCGAGGAAAAGCGGGTGTACGTGCACGGCCACTCGGACATGGCCGAGCAGTCGCTGCTGGATCGCATCGACCTCGGTGCCAGTCCAGCAGCGGTCCACGCGGCCCGAGAGGCGTTGCGGGTCGCCGGAATCGGCATCGACGACATCGCTACCTTCGACCTGTACAGCTGCTTCCCGTTCCCGGTGTTCGTGATCTGTGAAGCGCTGGGCATCGACGGTGACGACCCGCGGGGCCTGACCCTGACCGGCGGATTGCCGTACTTCGGTGGTCCCGGGAACAGCTACTCGTTGCACGGGATCGCCGAGACGGTCGCCCAAATGCGGGACAGGCCAAGGCAGTTCGGCCTCGTCGGCGCCAACGGCGGCATCATGAGCAAGTATTCCATCGGTATCTACTCGACCACGCCGGTCAATTGGCGGACCGACAACTGCGCACAGTTGAGGCAGCAGATCGACGCGCTGCCGAAGGTCGACGTCACGAAGACGCCCGACGGCGCGGCGAGGATCGAGACATACTCCGTGCACTACGATTGGCCGGTCCGCACCGGCGTCATCGTGGGCAGGCTCGAAGCGGACAACACTCGGTTCATGGCCACCACCGACGACGACGATCTCGTCGCGTTGATGTGCGATGGCGATCCGCTCGGTGCCGAGATCGCGGTGTGGTCGACCGACAACGGTAACCGGGCTTCGCTCGGCTAGATGTTCTACCGCCTCTGACCGCGCGACACATCAACCACGCACACGGCGCGCCGCGAACGGTCGCCGTTCAAGTCTCGCGAGATGAAGGGCAGTCAGACCAGGGCGGCGAGTTTGCCGGCCAGCCGCTCGACATAGGTGGCGACCTCGTCCTCGGACTTGTCCGGCAGCCCGAACAGCACCTCGGTCACCCCGAGTTCCGACCAACGCGCCAGCTTCTCGGGCACTGGCTTGAAGTCCAGCGCCACGATCTGCGGGGCGCCGTCGCGGCCCGCGGCCGCCCAGGTGTCCTGCAGCAGCTTCACCGGCTCGTCGATGTTGAAGTCGCGCGGAGTGGTGATCCAGCCGTCGGCGCTGCGCGCGATCCACTTGAAGTTCTTCTCGGTGCCCGCGGCGCCCACCAGCACCGGGATGTGCGACTGCACCGGCTTGGGCCACGCCCAGCTGGGACCGAACTTCACGAACTCGCCGTCGTACTGGGCTTCCTCCTCGGTCCACAGCGCCCGCATCGCCTCGAGGTATTCGCGCAGCATGGTGCGGCGTCGGCCCGCTGGCACGTTGTGGTCGGCGAGTTCGTCGGTGTTCCAGCCGAACCCGACGCCCAGGCTGACCCGTCCACCTGACAGGTGGTCAAGGGTGGCAATACTTTTCGCCAAGGTGATCGGGTCGTGCTCCACCGGCAGGGCCACCGCGGTGGACAGCCGCACCCGCGAGGTGACCGCGCAGGCAGCCCCGAGACTCACCCATGGGTCTAGTGTCCGCATGTAGCGATCGTCGGGCAGCGATTCGTCGCCCGTCGTGGGGTGAGCCGCCTCGCGCTTCACCGGAATGTGAGTGTGTTCTGGCACGTAGAAGGTCTGAAAGCCGTGGTCGTCGGCGAGCTTCGCGGCCTTCGCCGGGGAGATGCCGCGATCGCTGGTAAAAAGCACAAGCCCGTAATCCATGCAGAGAATTAGAACGTGTTCTACCTCTGCTGAGCAAGCCGTTGTGACACGGACCGTCTCGCGAGGGGGTGGCGGCGGCGCCGGTGTGGGCCGCACCGTCCAAGCCAGTGGCGACGGCACGGGTTGCCGCACGTGCGCTAGCGTGGGTGATCGACCGCGTCGCTAACGCAGCGAGGCGCCTGGAAGCACAGCGTTGCACTGCAACCGTGGCGACCGCTAGGCAGTTCAAGGCACTGAAAAGCAACAGGAGGAGCCATGACCTACTCTCCCGGAAGCCCGGGCTATCCGCCGGCGCAACCCGGCGGCGGCTATGCGGGCGCCACACCGTCCTTCGCCAAGGACGACGACGGAACGAGCAAGCTGCCGTTCTACCTGAACATCGCGGTGGTTGTGCTGGGTCTGGCGGCGTACCTCCTGAACTTCGGGCCCACGTTCACCATCGGCGCCGACCTCGGCCCGGGCATCGGTGGGCGCGCCGGCGACGCGGGCACCGCGGTGGTGGTCGCCGTGCTGGCCGCGCTGCTGGCCGGGCTCGGCCTGCTGCCGAAGACCAAGAACTACTCGGGAATCGTCGCGGTGATCGCGGTTCTGGGTGCGCTGCTGGCCATCACCGAGACGATCAACCTGCCCGCCGGTTTCGCGATCGGGTGGGCGATGTGGCCGCTGGTGGCGGCCGTCGTGCTGCAGGCGATCGCCGCGGTCGTCGTGGTCCTGCTGGAGTCCGGGGTGATCACCGCACCGGCGCCGCGGCCCAAGTACGACCCCTACGCGCAGTACAACCAGTACGGGCAATACGGCCAGTACGGCCAGCAGCCCTACTACGGACAGCAGGCGGGCGGCCAGCAGCACGGGGGCCAGCAGCAGTCGCCGCAGGGATACGGTTCGCAGTACGGCGGCTATTCGCCCAGCGCGGCGCCCACCCAAAGCGGCGTTCCGACCGGCGGTTTCGGTGCTCAGCCGTCGCCGCAGTCGGGTGCCCAGCCCTCGGCGCAGCAGCAGGGCCCGTCCACGCCGCCCACCGGCTTCCCCAGCTTCAGCCCGCCCCCGAACGTCGGCGGATCGGATGCCGGTTCGGCGACGACGAACTTCTCTGAGCAGGGTGGGGGCCAGCAGTTCGGCCAGGAGCAGCAGTCGGGGTCGTCACCGTCTGGGCCAGCGCCCGTCTAACCGTGCGCTGTCGCGCCTAGTCGGGGACGTGCCCCAGAGTGACACGGGTGGAGGACAACCGGGCAGCAGGCGCTCGCCAGGCGCGTGACCTCGTCAGGGTCGCGTTCGCGCCGGCGGTGGTGGCGTTGGTCGTCATCGCCGCGGTCACGCTGATCGAGTTGTTGATCGCCAACAGCGACATGACCGGCGCGCTGGGCGCGATCGCCAGCATGTGGCTGGGCGTGCACCAGGTCCCGGTCTCGATCGGTGGCCGCGAACTCGGTGTGATGCCGCTGCTGCCGGTCCTGTTGATGATCTGGGCGACCGCGCGCAGCACGGCTCGCGCCACCACGCCCCACTCGTCGTGGCTGGTGGTCCGCTGGGTCGTCGCCTCCGCGCTGGGCGGCCCGCTACTGATGGCGGCGATCGCCCTGGCGGTCATCCACGACGCGTCGTCGGTGATCACCGAGCTGCAAACACCCAACGCCCTGCGCGCGTTCCTCAGCGTGCTCGTGGTGCACGCCATCGGCGCCGCGATCGGTGTGTGGTCCCGGGTGGGGCCGCGCGCGCTGGCGGCGGCGTCGCTGCCGTTCTGGCTGGGCGACTCCGTGCGCGCCGCATCCGCCGGTCTGCTGGCGTTGCTCGGGATGTCCGGCCTGGTGGCCGCCGGGTCGCTGGTCGTGCACTGGTCGACCATGCAGGAGCTCTACGGCATCACCGATTCGATCTTCGGCGAATTCAGCCTCACCCTGCTGTCAATGCTCTACGCGCCCAACGTGATTGTGGGCACCGCGGCGATGGCCGTCGGCTCCAGCGCGCACATCGGGTTCGCGACCTTCAGTTCATTCACCGTGTTCGGCGGCGACATCCCGGCCCTGCCGGTGCTGGCCGCGGTCCCCCGGCCGCCGTTGGGGCCGGTCTGGGTGGCGCTGCTGATCATCGGTGCGTCCTCCGGCGTCGCGGTCGGCCAGCAATGCGCCCGGCGTGCGCTGCCGCCGCTCGCGGCCGCGGCCAAGCTGCTGGTCGCCGCGGTCGGCGGGACGCTGGTGATGTCGTTGCTCGCCTACGCCGGCAGCGGCCAGCTGGGCAACTTCGGTCACGTCGGTGTCGACCAGGGCGCGTTGCTGGTCGGCGTCTTCCTCTGGTTCGGGGTCGTCGGCGGGATCACCGTGGTGATGAGCGGCGGGATCATGCGTCGTCCCCGACGGATCAAGCCCAGGCCCGCACCCGTCGCGGCTGTCGACGAACCCGCGGACTTCACGGGCGTTTTCGATGACTTGCCGCCGCCCGAGGACGTGGACGGGGCGGGGCAGGACGCGGTCCCGGCGGATTCGAGCGACGTGCCCGCGGGCGATGTGCCTCCGGACGATGCGGTCGCCCCTGGTGACCCCGCCGAACCCGACGCATCGGCCGGTGGCGACGAGCCGCCGCCCGCCGAACCGGGGCGGGATCCGTCCGAGCGAGATTCCGCGGATTAGGGCTTTTGCCCTGCGGCCAGCCTGATCGTCGGCGCGATGACGTCGCCAGTAGGCTCGCCGATGTGGTCGAACCGCTCCATGTGCCCCCGAACGCACCGGCACGGGTAGTGGTGCTGGCGTCGGGCACCGGGTCGCTGCTGAACTCGCTGCTGACGTCCGCCGTCGCGGACTACCCGGCCCGGGTGGTCGCCGTCGGCGCCGACCGCGACTGCCTGGCCACCGAGATCGCCGCGGCCGCGTCCGTGCCCGCGTTCACCGTCCGGCTCCGCGATCACCCGGACCGCGACGCCTGGGACGCGGCCATCACCGAGGCCACCGCCGCGTACTCGCCCGACCTGGTGGTCTCCGCAGGGTTCATGAAAATCCTTGGGCCGCAGTTTCTTTCGCGATTCTACGGCCGGGTCATCAACACCCATCCCGCGCTGCTGCCGGCGTTCGCGGGCGCGCACGGAGTGGCCGACGCGTTGGCCTACGGTGTGAAGGTCACGGGCTGCACGGTGCACCTGGTAGACGCGGGGACGGACACCGGGCCGATTCTGGCGCAGGAATCCGTTCCGGTGCTCGACGGCGACACCGAAGAGACCCTGCACGAACGCATCAAAGTCACCGAACGCAAGCTCCTGGTGGACGTGGTGGCCGCGATCGCGACCGGCGGCCTGACCCTGGTCGGGAGAACAGCGACGATCGGACGAAAGGCGACGAACCGATGAGCACCGACGACTGGCGCGAAGACGCCAAACGGCCGATCCGGCGCGCCCTGATCAGCGTGTACGACAAGACCGGGCTGGTCGACCTCGCGCAGGGCCTGGCGGGCGCGGGCGTCGAGATCGTCTCGACCGGGTCCACCGCGAAGGTCATTGCCGACAAAGGCATTCCGGTGACCCGGGTCGAGGAGCTGACCGGTTTCCCCGAAGTCCTCGACGGCCGCGTCAAGACCCTGCACCCGCGCGTGCACGCGGGCCTGCTGGCGGACCTTCGCAAGCCCGAGCACGCCGCCGCGCTCGAGGAACTCGGGATTGCGGGCTTCGAGCTCGTCGTCGTCAACCTGTATCCCTTCACCGAGACCGTCGACTCGGGGGCCAGCATCGACGAATGTGTCGAACAGATCGACATCGGCGGCCCGTCGATGGTGCGGGCCGCGGCGAAAAACCACCCCAGCGTGGCGGTGATCACCGATCCGCAGGGGTACGACGGAGTGCTCGCCGCGGTGCGCGGCGGCGGCTTTACCCTCGCCGAGCGCAAAAAGCTGGCCTCGCTGGCGTTTCAGCACACCGCCGAATACGACATCGCGGTCGCGAGCTGGATGGAGTCGACGCTGGCTCCCGAACACCCCCCGACGACCTTCCCGAAGTGGCTGGGCCGCAGCTGGCGTCGCTCGGCGATGCTGCGCTACGGCGAGAACCCGCACCAGCAGGCGGCGCTGTACAGCGACCCGGGCGCGTGGCCGGGCCTGGCGCAGGCCGAGCAGCTGCACGGAAAAGAGATGTCCTACAACAACTTCACCGATGCGGACGCGGCCTGGCGGGCGGCCTTCGATCACGAGCAGACCTGCGTGGCAATCATCAAGCACGCCAACCCATGTGGCATCGCCATCTCGTCGGCGTCGGTCGCTGACGCACATCGCAAGGCGCACGAGTGCGATCCGCTGAGCGCCTTCGGTGGGGTCATCGCGGCCAACACCGAGGTCAGCCTGGAGATGGCCGAGTACGTCAGCACCATCTTCACCGAGGTCATCGTCGCGCCCGCGTACGAGCCGGCCGCCCTGGAGGTGCTGACCCGCAAGAAGAACATCCGGGTGTTGGTGGGTTCGGAGCCGCTGAGCGGTGGCACCGAACTGCGGCCGATCAGCGGTGGCCTGTTGGTGCAGCAGCGCGACGAGCTCGACGCGCACGGCGACAACCCGGCGAACTGGACGCTGGCCACCGGCTCACCCGCCGATCCGGCGACGCTGGCCGACCTGGTGTTCGCGTGGCGCGTCTGTCGCGCCGTGAAATCGAACGCGATCGTGATCGCCGGCGGCGGCGCCACCATCGGCGTCGGCATGGGTCAGGTGAACCGGGTCGACGCCGCGCGGCTGGCCGTCGAACGCGGCGGCGACCGAGTGCGCGGCGCGGTCGCGGCCTCGGACGCGTTCTTCCCGTTCCCCGACGGTCTCGAGACGCTGACCGGCGCGGGAGTGACGGCGATCGTGCACCCCGGCGGATCGGTGCGCGACGACGAGGTGACCGCGGCGGCCGCCAGCGCCGGCATTTCGCTCTATCTCACCGGGGCGCGTCACTTCGCGCACTGAAGATCAGACCTTCTCGAGATCGGTCCTTGCCCCGCGGTGGCAAATGCAAATAGCATCCACCTTGGGTCGGTAATAGTGAGGCGAAAACAATTCGAGAGGAATTGATATGTGCGCGCACGCAATACGAACGGCCACAGTTTCCGTCGCGATCGCGAGCTTTGCACTGTTCGGCGTGAGTTGTCAGGCAAACAAATCCGGCCAAGCGGGGAGTTCGACGACTAGCCCCGTTTCGTCGGCGGCAACCTCGAGCTCGGCGACCGCGGGTACGTCAGCAGCAACGACGCCGAACGCGCCGGGCAGCACGACGCAGATTCCCGGCGCAAACGGCACGCCGTACACCGTTCAGGGGCCGATCCTGACGAAGTACCAGTCCCTCGACGATAAATCGCGGAAGGACTTGGGAGCGCCGAAGGACAACCAGCAAACGAACCCCGACGGCGGTATCTACCAACAATTCGACGACGGCGTCATCGTGTACAAGGCGCAGGCCTACGTGGTGTGGGGCTTGATCCGCGACAAGTGGAATGAGCTCGGCGGCTCGCAGGGGAAGCTCGGTTATCCGACGAGCGACGAGGTCGACACCCCCGATGGCATGAAGAAGTCGACCTTCGAGCACGGCGCGATCACGTGGAAGCCGGGTGACGCCCAGGCCTCTGTCACCTATAGCTAAGCGGTTTTTGGTTGCCGGGCGGTCGATGCGATCGCCCGGCATCCGCCCGCTTGGGGGAGGGCAAAGTGCCGTGGCGGCGGCACCGTCGTAGCGTGGAGTGGTGACGTCACCGAGCAACCTGCCCCGCACAGTCGGCGAACTGCGTGCCGCCGGTCATCGTGAACGGGGAGTCAAGCAGGAACTACGCGAAAATCTGCTCGCGCGCCTCGCCGAAGGCGGAGATGGTGAAGCCATCTGGCCGGGCATTCTGGGATTCGACGACACGGTCTTGCCCCAGCTGGAGCGGGCGCTGATCGCGGGCCACGACTTCGTTCTGCTGGGTGAACGCGGCCAGGGCAAGACCCGGCTGCTGCGCGCGTTGACCGGATTGCTCGACGAGTGGACGCCGGTGATCGCCGGGGCCGAACTGGGTGAGCACCCCTTCTCGCCGATTACGCCGGAGTCCATCCGCAAGGCCGCCACCCTGGGCGACGACCTGCCGATCGAATGGAAGCACCGCAGCGAGCGCTACACCGAAAAGCTCGCCACGCCCGACACCAGCGTCGCCGACCTGGTCGGCGACATCGACCCGATCAAGGTCGCCGAGGGCCGCAGCCTGGGGGACCCGGAGACCATCGCCTACGGCCTGATCCCGCGCGCGCACCGCGGGATCGTCGCGGTCAACGAACTGCCCGACCTTGCCGAGCGCATCCAGGTATCGATGCTCAACGTGATGGAGGAACGCGACATTCAGGTCCGCGGCTACACGCTGCGCCTGCCGCTGGACGTGTTGGTGGTCGCCAGCGCCAACCCCGAGGACTACACCAACCGGGGCCGCATCATCACCCCGCTCAAAGACCGCTTCGGCGCGGAGATCCGCACCCACTACCCGCTGGAGCTGGACGCCGAAGTCGGCGTGATCGCGCAGGAAGCGCACCTGTCGGCACTGGTTCCCGACTACCTGATGCAGGTGATCGCACGGTTCGCCCGCTACCTGCGGGAGTCCAACTCCGTCGATCAACGCTCCGGGGTGTCGGCGCGGTTCGCGATTGCCGCCGCCGAGACCGTCGCCGCTGCCGCGCGGCATCGCGGTGCGGTGCTGGGCGAGACCGATCCGGTGGCACGGGTGGTCGACCTGGGCACGGTGATCGACGTTCTGCGCGGCAAGCTGGAATTCGAGTCCGGCGAGGAGGGTCGCGAGCAGGCCGTGCTCGAACACCTGTTGCGCCGGGCGACGGCGGACACCGCGTCGCGGGTGCTGGGCGGCATCGACGTCGGTTCGCTGGTGAGCGCGGTCGAGGGCGGTTCGGCGGTGACGACGGGCGAGCGGGTGTCGGCCAAGGACGTGCTGGCCGCGGTCCCCAACCTGCCGGTGGTGGACAAGATTGCGGCCAAGCTCGGCGCGCAGTCGGAAGGCGAACGCGCCGCGGCGCTGGAGCTGGCGCTCGAGGCCCTGTACCTGGCCAAGCGCATCGACAAGGTTTCAGGGGAGGGCCAAACCGTCTATGGCTAGGTCTGATGGTGACGACCCGCAGCGACCGGCTACGCCGCGCTCGCGATCGTCACGAGGGCATTCCTCGCGCTACTCGGCGTACACCGGCGGGCCCGACCCGCTGGCCCCGCCGGTGGATCTGCGCGAGGCGCTCGAACAGATCGGCCAGGACGTCATGGCCGGCACGTCCCCGCGCCGCGCGCTGTCCGAGCTGCTGCGTCGCGGCACCAAGAACATGCCCGGTGCCGACCGGCTGGCCGCCGAGGCCAACCGGCGACGCCGGGACTTGTTGCGGCGCAACAACTTAGACGGAACCCTGCAGGAGATCAAGAAGCTGCTCGACGAGGCCGTGCTGGCCGAACGCAAGGAGCTGGCCCGCGCGCTCGACGACGACGCCCGGTTCGGCGAACTGCAACTGGACGCGTTGCCGTCGTCGCCGGCCAAGGCCGTCCAGGAGCTCTCCGACTACAACTGGCGCAGCGGCGAGGCGCGCCAAAAGTACGACCAGATCAAGGATCTGCTCGGCCGCGAGATGCTCGACCAGCGCTTCGCCGGCATGAAGGAAGCGCTCCAGGGCGCCACCGACGAGGATCGCCAGCGCGTCAACGACATGCTGGACGACCTCAACGACCTGCTGGACAAGCACAATCGCGGCCAAGACACGAGTGCGGACTTCGAAGACTTCATGGACAAGCACGGCGAGTTCTTCCCGGAGAACCCGCGCAACATCGACGAGCTGATGGACTCGCTGGCCAAGCGGGCCGCCGCCGCGCAACGCTTCCGCAACAGCCTTAGCCCCGACCAGCGGGCGGAGCTGGATGCCTTGGCGCAGCAAGCATTTGGGTCGCCGTCGTTGATGAACGCCTTGAGCCGCCTCGACGCGAACCTGCAGGCCGCCCGGCCCGGCGAAGACTGGATGGGCTCCGAGCAGTTCTCCGGTGACAACCCGTTCGGGATGGGGGAGGGCACCCAGGCGCTGTCCGACATCGCCGAGCTGGAGCAACTGGCCGAGCAGCTCTCGCAGAGCTATCCGGGCGCCACGATGGACGACGTCGACCTGGACGCGCTGGCGCGCCAGCTCGGTGACGAGGCCGCCGTCGACGCCCGCACCCTGGCCGAACTGGAACGCGCGCTGGTCAATCAGGGCTTCCTGGACCGCGGCTCCGACGGCCAGTGGCGGCTGTCGCCGAAGGCCATGCGCCGGCTCGGGGAGACGGCGTTACGCGATGTGGCACAACAACTTTCCGGTCGCCGCGGCGAGCGCGACCATCGGCGCGCGGGCGCGGCCGGCGAGCTCACCGGCGCCACCCGGCCCTGGCAGTTCGGCGACACCGAGCCGTGGAACATCTCCCGCACGTTGACCAATGCCGTTCTGCGGCAGGCGGGCACCGCCACCCTGGACGGCCCGGACGAGCGGTTGAAGATCACCGTCGACGACGTCGAGGTCTCCGAGACCGAGACACGTACGCAGGCCGCGGTCGCGCTGCTGGTCGATACCTCGTTCTCCATGGTGATGGAGAATCGCTGGCTGCCGATGAAGCAGACGGCGCTGGCGCTGAACCACCTGGTGTGCACGCGTTTTCGCTCGGATGCCTTGCAGATCATCGCTTTTGGCCGATACGCCCGCACGGTGACCGCCGCCGAGCTCACCGGGCTCGAGGGCGTCTACGAGCAGGGCACGAACCTGCACCACGCGCTGGCGCTGGCCGGGCGCCATCTGCGCCGGCATCCCAACGCGCAGCCCGTGGTGCTGGTGGTGACCGACGGGGAGCCGACCGCGCACCTGGAGGACTTCGACGGCGACGGCACCACCGTGTTCTTCGATTATCCGCCGCATCCGCGGACCATCGCCCACACGGTGCGCGGCTTCGACGAGATGGCGCGCCTGGGCGCCCAGATCACCATCTTCCGGCTGGGCAGCGACCCGGGCCTGGCCCGGTTCATCGACCAGGTCGCCCGGCGCGTCGAGGGACGGGTCGTGGTGCCCGATCTTGACGGACTGGGAGCGGCCGTGGTCGGCGACTACCTGCGGTCTCGCCGCCGCTAACCGCCGGCCTGGCGCCCCGGTCCGGGGGTAGGCGTGCTGTGGACTGGGTACAGGGACTCAGAAGGAGGAGAGGCATGAGCCAGGTTCCAACGATCAAACTCAATGACGGAGTCAGCATTCCGCAGCTGGGATTCGGGGTGTTCCAGATCAAGCCCGACCAGACCGCGGCGGCGGTGAAGACGGCGCTCGAGATCGGCTACCGCCACATCGACACTGCCGAAATGTACGGCAACGAGAAGGAAGTCGCGCAGGGCATACGCGATGCGGGCCTCGACCGCGGCGATGTCTTCGTCACCAGCAAGCTCAACAACGGATTTCACAAGCCTGACGATGCACGCCGCGCCTTCGACGAGACGCTGAAGAAGCTGAATTCCGACTACGTCGATCTGTTTCTCATCCACTGGCCGCTGCCCACCCTGTACGACGGTGACTTCGTTTCGACGTGGCGGGTGTTCGAGGAGTTCGCGCGCGACGGACGCGCCCGCAGCATCGGTGTGTCGAATTTCCAAGTCGCACATCTGGATCGACTCGCCAACGAGACCAACACGGTCCCGTCGGTCAATCAGGTCGAGGTGCATCCCTATTTCGGCAACGACGAAGTACGGGCCTACGGACGCGAGCACGGCATCGCCACCGAGGCGTGGGCGCCCATCGCGCAGGGCAGGGTGCTCGACGATCCGGTGATCAACCGCGTCGCCGCGGCCCACGGCAAGTCGGCGGCGCAGGTGGTGCTGCGCTGGCACATTCAGCGGGGTGACATCGTCTTCCCGAAATCGGTGACGCCGGAGCGGGTGAAAGAAAACTTCGAGCTGTTCGACTTCGAGCTGGACGACTCGGACATGGACGCGATCGCGGGGCTGAACAAGGGGGAGTCGGGACGCAACGGGCCCAACCCCGACACGTTCGATTACGTGCCCGACTGACCGCTGCTGCTAACCGCGCGGCCGGCGGGCCTTACGGATGATGCCGACCCCGCCCCACAGCGAGAAGCCGCGAATGTGGACGGTCGGCGCCCCGGGCGTGCCCTTGCCGTGGACGGCGCGGTCGAAGTTGCCCATCACGCCACGGCCGTGCACCTCGACGTTGACCTCGGGTGGCAGCAAAATGTTCTGCACACCCATAATCGACATCGCATGAATGTCGACCTCGGTCGAGGTGAAGTCGGCGTAGCGCAGATCGACCACCCCGCTGCCCCACAGGGTGAAGGTGGTGAGCTTCTTCGGGACGTTCCACCGACCGCGGCGCTCGAAGCCGCTCATCAATGCCAGCAGGAGCGTCGACGGCGCGGGATTGGGCTTGCCGCCCCGGCGGGGGCTGATCGGCGTCCCCGGCAGATCGGCCCGCAGCTGATCCAGTTCCTCGTACGTCGTCGCCGCATAAGCCCTGGTCAGGCGGTCTTCGTAGTCATTGAGCTGCAGGCGGCCCTGCTCGGCCGCGTACGCAAGCAATTGCGCAATTTGAATGCGATCGGTGTCAGCCGCACGCGACGGCTCGCCGCGCGTGTCCTCCGCATCTCGTTGCGTTGAGTTGCTCATCACCCACGAGCCTACGACGTCCAGGTTTTGCTGCAAGAGGATTGGCTAAACTGCAACCTTGCGCCTGCCCGCGCAGCACCGCCGGCCGTCCGGTCGGGCCCTTTGTTTGACATCTGGCTAACTTCTCGGCTGGCTAACTCGTCCAGTTGGGCGGCCGCTTCTCCAGGAACGCCAGCATGCCTTCGCGCGCTTCGTCGGACACGAACAGCCGGGCCGATTCCTCGGCGAGCCGTTCGGCGTCGCGGTCGAACCCGTCCAGCACCGCGGCCGTGGTGAGTGCCTTAGAGGCCGCGAGGCCCTGCGGCGAGCCGCGGCCGATGTCGGAGACCAGTGCGGCGACCGCGGCGTCGACGTCCTCGGCGGCCTCGGTGATCAGTCCGATCTCGGCCGCCCGGCCGGCGTCGAACGTCTCGCCGGACAGGTAGTAGCGCGCCGCGGCCCGCGCCGACAGTTTCGGCAGCAGCGTCAACGAGATGATCGCCGGGGCGACGCCGATCCGGGCCTCGGTCAGGGCGAAGGTGCTGCGCGGGCCGGCGATCGCGATATCGCAGGCACCCACCAGACCGAATCCGCCTGCACGGACGTGCCCGTTGACCGCGGCGATCACCGGCAGCGGCGAGGAGACGATGGCCCGCATCAAGGCGGCCATCTCCCGGGCCCGCTCGACGGCCATGTCGAACGCCGACGGTGGCGACCCGCTTCGCCCGGCTACGCCGCCCTCGCGATCGCCACTAGGGTCGCCCCCGCCGGCCTCGCTCAGATCCGCTCCGGCACAGAAGGTGCCGCCGGTGTGGCCCACCACCACCACCCGCACGGCCGGATCGGCCGAGGCGTCGCGCAGGCCCTGATGCAGCTGGTTGACCAGCCTGGTGGACAGGGCGTTGCGGTTGTGCGGTGAGTTCAGCGTCAGCCGCGCGTACGGGCCGCCCGTGTCGGCGGGCCCGGCGTATTCGACGAGCGCGTCCATCAGTAGCTTCGCGGCAGGCCCAGCGAGGTCTGTGCGACGAAGTTCAGCACCATCTCGCGGCTGACCGGTGCGATGCGGCCCAGCCGGGCCGAGGTCAACATCGCGGCCACGCCGTACTCCTTGGTCAGGCCGTTGCCGCCCATCGACTGCACCGCCTGGTCCACCGACCGCGTGGCCGCCTCGGCCGCAGCGTATTTCGCCATGTTCGCGGCCTCGGCCGCGCCCATGTCGTTGCCGGAGTCGTAGAGGGTGGCGGCCTTCTGCAGCATCAGCTTGGCCAGTTCGACCTCGATGTGGCACTGCGCCAACGGATGTGACAATCCCTGGTGCGCGCCGATCGGTGTGCCCCACACCTGGCGGGTCTTGACGTAGTCGGCGGCCTTGTTGAGGGCGAACCGTCCCATCCCGACGGAACTCGCCGCGCCCATGATGCGTTCGGGGTTGAGGCCGGCGAAAAGCTGCGCGATGGCGGCGTCTTCGGCGCCCACCAGCGCGTCGGCGGGAAGCCGCACGTCGTCGAGGAAGACCTGGAACTGGCGCTCGGGGCTGATCAGTTCCATTTCGATTGGCGTGTAGGTGAATCCGGGCGCATCGGTGGGCACCACGAACAGCGCGGGGCGTAGCTTGCCGGTCTTGGCCTCTTCGGTGCGGGCCACCACGAGTACCGCCTGCGCCTGGTCGATGCCGGAGATGTAGACCTTCTGGCCCTTGAGGATCCAGTCGCTGCCGTCGCGGCGGGCGGTCGTGGTGATCTTGTGCGAGTTGGAGCCGGCGTCGGGCTCGGTGATGGCGAACGCCATCGTCAGCGTGCCGTCGGCGATGCCCGGGATCCAGCGCTTCTTCTGCTCCTCGGTGCCGAACTTGCTGATGATGGTGCCGTTGATGGCGGGCGAGACCACCATCAGCAGCAGCGCGCTACCCGCGGCCGCCATCTCTTCCATGACCAGCGACAGCTCGTACATTCCGGCGCCGCCACCGCCGTACTCCTCGGGTAGGTTAACCCCGAGGAAGCCGAGTTTTCCCGCCTCCGACCATAATTCGTCGGTGTGCTCGTGAGCGCGGGCCTTGCGCAGGTAGTACTCGCTGCCGTAGTTGGCTGCCCACGCCGCCACCGATTTGCGGAGGGCCTGACGCTCCTCGCTCTCGATGAAGCTGGTGTCGGTCATGCTTGATCCCCTTCTGATTGCGGCGCTTCCACTCGCGCCAGCACGGCGCCGACTTCGACTTGCTGACCGGTCTTGACGTTGAGTTCGGCGAGCACCCCGTCGACCGGGGCGGCGATGGTGTGTTCCATCTTCATGGCTTCCAGCCAGATCAGCGGCTGGCCGGCGGTGACGGTGTCGCCGATCGCGGCGCCGAGCCGGATCACACTGCCGGGCATGGGCGCCACCAGCGAGCCCTTTTCGACGGTCGAGCCGGGCTCGGGGAAGCGCGGCAGCGCGATCAGGCGCACGGGCCCGCGTGCGGAATCGACATAGACGTCGGAATCGTAGCGGCGCACCGAGAAGCCGTGGTCGACGCCGTCGGCCCGCAGCACGACGTTGGTGGCGGTGGCCGACACCAGCTGCACCGACGGGTCGTCGGGGAGCGCCAAACCGGTTCTGGTGAACCGGTATTGAACGCGATGCTCGTTATCCTGCTCGTCGCGGAAGTCCCTGACCTGAGGGCCCGACGACAGGTTGCGCCAGCCGCTGGGCACGGCGCCCAACACCGGGGCGACGGCGCGGTTGTGCGCGGCGTCGGCGAGCGCGGCCGCGATGGCGGACAGGCGGACCACCGCGGCGTCGGCAAGCGGCGCCGCCAGCCGCGCGAGGTCGTGGGTATCGAAGAACGCGGTGTCGGTGGCGCCGTCGAGGAACGCCGGATGCCGTAGCACGTTCACCAGCAGATCGCGGTTGGTGCGCACCCCGTGCACGCGGGCGCGGGCCAGCGCGTCGGCGAGGACCAGCGCCGCCTGGCGGCGCGTCGGCGCGTAGGAGATGACCTTGGCCAGCATCGGGTCGTAGTGGATCGAGACGGTGAACCGGTCGACGAGGCCCGAATCCAGCCGGATGCCGGTCCGGTGTCTCAGCGAGCTGAACTCGGCGCGGACCGACGGCACGTCGAACGCGTGCACCAGGCCGGCCTGCGGCTGCCAGTTCTTGGCGGGGTCCTCGGCGTAGAGCCGGGCCTCGATCGAATGTCCTTGGGCGGCGGGCGGTTGCGCGTCGAGACGCCCGCCGTCGGCGACGGCGAGCTGCAGTTCGACCAGGTCGAGCCCGGTGGTCTCCTCGGTGACCGGGTGTTCGACCTGCAGCCGGGTGTTCATCTCCAGGAAGTAGAACTCGCCGTCGTCGTCGGCCAGGAACTCCACCGTCCCGGCGCCGGTGTACCCGATGGCTTCGGCGGCCAGCCGGGCCGCGTCGAACAGCTTGGCGCGCATGCCGGGCGTGCGCTCCACCAGCGGCGAGGGCGCCTCTTCGATGATCTTCTGGTGGCGGCGCTGAATCGAGCATTCGCGTTCGCCGACCGCCCATACCGTGCCGTGGGTGTCGGCCATGACCTGAACCTCGATGTGGTGCCCGGTCGGCAGGTAGCGCTCGCAGAACACGGTCGGGTCGCCGAATGCGGACTGCGCCTCGCGGCTCGCTGCGGCGACTTCGCCTGCCAGAGCGGATAATTCGCGGACCACCCGCATGCCGCGGCCACCGCCGCCGGCGGAGGCCTTGACCAGCACCGGCAGCTGCGCCTCGGTGACGGTGTCGGGGTCGAGCTCGTCGAGCACCGGCACCCCGGCCGCGGCCATCAGCTTCTTGGACTCGATCTTGGAGCCCATCGCGCGCACAGCGTCCACCGGCGGGCCGACCCATGTCAGGCCGGCGTCTTGGACGGCGGCCGCGAATTCGGCGTTCTCCGAGAGGAACCCGTAGCCGGGGTGGATCGCGTCGGCGCCCGCGGCCCGGGCGGCCGCGATGATGGCCGCGGCGTTGAGGTAGTCGTTGGTCTTGTCGAGCCGCACCCGGGCGTCGGCCTCGCCGACGTGCGGCGCGCCGGAGTCGGGGTCGGTGTAGACGGCGACGGTGCCCAGGCCGAGCCGGCGGCAGCTGGCGAACACCCGCCGGGCGATCTCGCCCCGGTTGGCGACCAGAACTCGAGTGATCATCGGGCTCACATCCGGAAGACGCCGAAGTTCGACGTCCCCTTGATCGGGCCATTGGCGATGGCGGACAGGCAGATTCCCAATACGGTGCGGGTATCGCGCGGGTCGATCACCCCGTCGTCGTAGAGCATCCCGGACAACACCAGTGGCAGCGACTCGGCTTCGATCTGGCCCTCGACCGCGGCCCGCATCGCCGCGTCGGCCTCCTCGTCGACCTGCTGGCCGCGCGCCTCGGCGGCCGCGCGGGCGACGATCGACAGCACGCCCGACAGCTGGGCGCCGCCCATCACCGCGGACTTGGAGGTTGGCCAGGCGAAGAGGAACCGCGGGTCGTAGGCGCGGCCGCACATGCCGTAGTGGCCGGCGCCGTAGGACGCGCCGATCAGCAGTGAGATGTGCGGGACGGTCGAATTGGAGACGGCGTTGATCATCATCGAGCCGTGCTTGATCATCCCGCCCTCTTCGTAGTCTTTGCCCACCATGTAGCCGGTAGTGTTGTGCAAGAACAACAGTGGCGTGTTGGAGCGGTTGGCCAGCTGAATGAACTGGGTGGCCTTCTGGGACTCCTCGCTGAACAGCACGCCGCGCGCGTTGGCCAGGATGCCGATCGGATAGCCGTGTAACCGGGCCCACCCCGTCACCAACGAGGACCCGTACAGCGGCTTGAATTCGTCGAATTCGGAGCCGTCGACGATGCGGGCGATCACTTCGCGCGGATCGAAGGGAATGCGCAGATCCGCGGGCACGATGCCGATGAGCTCGTCGGTGTCGAACAGCGGCGGGGTGACCGGTCTGGGCTTGGGGCCCTGCTTGACCCAGTTCAGCCGGGCGACGACGCGGCGCCCGATCCGGATCGCGTCGAGTTCGTCGACGGCGAAGTAATCGGCCAAACCCGAGACCCGGGCGTGCATTTCGGCGCCGCCGAGCGATTCGTCGTCGGATTCCTCACCGGTGGCCATCTTCACCAGTGGGGGACCCGCGAGGAATACCTTGGAACGTTCCTTGATCATCACCACGTGGTCCGACATGCCCGGCACGTAGGCGCCGCCCGCGGTGGAGTTACCGAACACCAAAGCGATGGTGGGAATCCCGGCGGCCGACAGCCGGGTCAGGTCGCGGAACATCCGCCCGCCCGGAATGAAGATCTCCTTCTGCGTGGGCAGGTCCGCACCGCCGGACTCCACCAGGGAGATGACCGGTAGCCGGTTCTCGAAGGCGATCTGGTTGGCCCGCAGGATCTTCTTCAGGGTCCACGGGTTGCTGGTGCCGCCTTTGACCGTCGGGTCGTTGGCGACGATCATGCATTCGACGCCTTCGACCACGCCGATGCCGGTGACCGTGCTGGCGCCGACCTTGAACGCGCTGCCCCACGCGGCCAGCGGACTGAGCTCCAGGAACGGCGAGTCCTGGTCGACGAGCAGTTCGATGCGTTCGCGCGCGGTCAGCTTGCCGCGGTCATGATGGCGCTCAACGTATTTGGTCCCGCCGCCGGCCAGTGCATTGGCCAGCTCGACGTTGATTTCCTCGAGTTTGGTGAGCGCCGCCGACGCCGCGTCGGTGAAGTCGGGGGCCTCGGCGTCGAGGGTGGACTGCAGCACGGTCATGACCACCGCCGACGATGCAGTGGGGGCACCCCCAGCCGCGCAGCGGCGAGGGGGCGAGGAGGCGGTGAGATCATGATTGGAATCCCAGCAGTTTGGCGGACAGTGCGGTGAGGATTTCGGTGGTCCCGCCGCCGATGCCCAGGATCCTCATATCCCGGTACTGGCGTTCGACCTCGGATTCGGCCATGTAACCCATCCCGCCGAACAGCTGGACGGCTTGGTTGGCCACCCATTCGCCGGCCTCGACGGCGGTGTTCTTGGCGAAACACACCTGCGGAATCAGGTTCGTCTCGCCGGCGAGCTGCCGCTCCACCACGCTGCGCGAGTAGACGCGGGCGACGTCGATGCGACGGGCCATCTCGGCCAACGTGTTCTGCACCGACTGCCGAGATATCAGCGGGCGGCCGAACGTTTCGCGGTCGCGACACCACTGCACCGTCAGGTCCAGGCACCGCTGCGCGCTCGAATAGGCCTGTGCGGCAAGACCGATCCGTTCCGAGACGAAGGCCTGCGCGATCTGGGCGAAGCCGCTGTTCTCGGCGCCGACCAGGTTGTCCACCGGCACGCGGACGTCGGTATAAGACAGCTCGGCGGTGTCCGAGGAACGCCAGCCCATCTTGTCCAGCTTGCGGGTCACCTCGAATCCCGGCGTGCCCTTCTCGACCACCAGCAGCGAAACCCCGCCCGCGCCAGGACCTCCGGTGCGCACCGCGGTGACGACGTAGTCGGCGCGGACCCCGGAGGTGATGTAGGTCTTGGCGCCGTTGACGACGTAGTGGTCGCCGTCGCGCACCGCGGAGGTCCGCAGATGCCCGACGTCGGAACCGCCGCCGGGTTCGGTGATGGCCAGCGAACCGATCAACTCCCCGGCCAGCGTCGGGCGGACGAACTCCTCGATCAGCCGCTGATCGCCCGAGGCGATCATGTGCGGCACCGCGATGCCGCAGGTGAACAGCGACGCGAACACGCCGCCCGGCGCTCCGGCCTGATGCATCTCCTCGCAGATGATCACCGCGTCCGCGCCGTCGCCGCCACCGCCGCCGACCGATTCGGGGAAGCCCGCTCCCAGCAGTCCGGCGACCCCCGCGCTGCGGTGCAATTCGCGGGGCAGGTCGCCGGTCCGCTCCCACTCGTCGACGTGGGGCAGGATCTCGCGTTCTGCGAAGGAGCGCACCGTCTTTCGCAACTGTTCGCGCTCGGGCGTGGTCCAAAGATTCACAGCAGACTCTCCGGGATGTCGAGGTAGCGGCCGCGGAGCCATTCGCCCAGCCCCTTGGCCTGAGGATCGAAGCGAGCCTGGTAGGCGACACCCTGGCCGAGGATGTCGTCGATCACGAAGTTGACCGCTCGCAGGTTCGGCAGCAGGTGGCGGGTCACGTCGAAGTCCGCCGCCTCGGGCAGCAGCTCCTCGAGCAGCTCGACGGTCAACGTGTTGGCCAGCCATCGCCATTGCTCGTCGGTGCGCACCCAGACCCCGACGTTCGCCGAGCCGCCCTTGTCGCCGCTGCGCGCGCCGGCGATGCGGCCCAGCGGCACGCGGCGGGTCGGCCCGTCCGGCAGGGGGTCGGGAAGCGGTGGCTCAGCGGCGGGGGAGAGCTCCAAAGTGTCTGTGGCGCAGGGGATGTCGACGCGGGTGCCGTCGGTGTGTACCGCAACGTGCCGTACCTGATCGGCGGCGACGTAGCCCGGGGTGAACACGCCGTAGACCTGGCCGTCAGCCGGGGGTGCGGTGACGTGGAATCCTGGATAGCTGGCCAACGCCAATTCAACTGCGGCCGAGGAGAATTGGCGTCCGACGTTGGCGGGGTCGGGGTCGCGCACGACGCAATGCAGCAGGGCGCTGGCGGCCTCTTCGGTGTCGGCGTCGGGGTGATCGGTGCGGGCCAGCGACCACTGCAGCTCGGCGGGCTTGACGGTGAGCGCGGCGTGGAGTTGCCGGCGCACCAGGTCGGCCTTGGCCTCGATGTCCAGGCCGGTCAACACGAAGGTCATCGAGTTGCGGAATCCGCCGATGCTGTTCATCGACACCTTGTAGGTGGGTGGCGGGGCCTCCCCGCGCACTCCGCTGATGCGCACCCGGTCGGGCCCGTCGGATGACAGCTCGACGCTGTCCATCCGGGCGGTCACGTCGGGGTTGGCGTAGCGCGCCCCGGTGATCTCGTAGAGCAGTTGTGCGGTGACGGTGTCGACGCTGACCAGCCCGCCGGTGCCCGGGTGTTTGGTGATCACCGAAGATCCGTCGGCGCAGACCTCGGCCAGGGGGAAACCGGCGTGGGTGAGATCGGCGACCTCGGTGAAGAACGAGTAGTTGCCGCCGGTCGCCTGCACCCCGCACTCGATGACGTGGCCGGCGACCACGGCTCCGGCGAGCCGGTCGTAGTCGGTGCGTTCCCACCCGAAGTGCGCGGCGGCCGCCCCGACAATCACCGAGGCGTCGGTGACGCGGCCGGTGACGACCACGTCGGCGCCGTCGTCGAGGCAGTCGACGATCCCCCAGGCGCCCAAGTACGCGTTCGCGGTCAGCGGCCTGCCCAGGCCGAGTTCGGCGGCACGCGACAACAAGTCGTCGCCCTCCACGTGGGCGATCCGCGCGTCGATGCCCAGCCGCTCGGCCAGCGCGCGTATCGCGTCGGCCAGCCCGGCCGGGTTGAGGCCGCCGGCGTTGGCGACGATGCGGACCCCGCGGTCGCGTGCCTCGCCCAGGCAGTCCTCGAGCTGGGTCAGAAAGGTCTTCGCGTAGCCGCGCTCGGGGTGTTTCATCCGGTCCCGGCCCAGGATCAGCATGGTGAGTTCGGCCAGGTAGTCGCCGGTGAGGTAGTCGACGTCACCGCCGGTGAGCATCTCGCGCATGGCCGACAGCCGGTCGCCGTAGAACCCCGAGCAGTTCGCGATCCGGACGGCGCCGGAACTGCCCGAGGCGCCGGAAGCGCCGGAAGCAGAGGCCATGCCTGTCCTCCATTCGGAGATTCACCGGTTCGGACCAACCAACCGGTAGGTTAGCGGGTACCGTCGGTGTCACGTCAAGGATCCCACTTCGGAACAGGCTCCCCGCGGCGCGCCCGCGGGCACCCGATCGGCACGCGGGCGTCCATTTTGGCCACAGGCGGACCAGCGACTATCCTGATATCCGATCGTCGCCCGTTCGGCCCACCGGCCACGCCGTGCGACATGCCGAACTGCAAGTCCCACATTGAGGAGTTAGGCCCGACCATGGCCGTACCCAAGCGCAGAATGTCGCGCGCGAACACCCGTAGCCGGCGCGCGCAGTGGAAGGCCGAGAAGACCGAACTCGTCGGCGTGACGGTCGCAGGTCAGCGGCACAAGGTGCCCCGGCGGCTGCTCAAGGCGGCCCGCCTCGGTCTGATCGACCTCGACCGCCGCTAGCCCTGATGGCGGCGGCCCGCTGCGC
The DNA here is from genome assembly GCF_054660795.1 of Mycobacterium sp. MUNTM1. Taxonomy (NCBI): domain Bacteria; kingdom Bacillati; phylum Actinomycetota; class Actinomycetes; order Mycobacteriales; family Mycobacteriaceae; genus Mycobacterium; species Mycobacterium sp. MUNTM1. The sequence continues at coordinate 17,456 of NZ_BAAGDE010000010.1, read as the reverse complement.
CCGGCTTCGCCGCCCTTGCGACCGCCGCTAGCCCGACTGCGGCGCGCCTCTCAGGTCAGTCTCAGGCGGTGGGACGAAACTAGGGGCCGTGCGAATACTGGTCGTCGACGATGATCGCGCGGTGCGCGAGTCGCTGCGTAGGTCGTTGTCCTTCAATGGCTACTCCGTTGAGCTGGCCCATGACGGGGTCGAGGCCCTGGAACTGATCGCGAACGAGCGGCCCGATGCCCTCGTCCTGGACGTGATGATGCCGCGCCTGGACGGGCTCGAGGTGTGCCGTCAGCTCCGCAGCACCGGTGACGACCTGCCCATCCTGGTGCTCACCGCGCGCGATTCGGTGTCGGAGCGGGTCGCCGGACTGGACGCCGGCGCCGACGACTACCTGCCGAAGCCGTTCGCGCTGGAAGAGCTGTTGGCCCGGATGCGCGCGCTGCTGCGCCGCACCAAGCCGGAGGACGAAGACGCCGATTCGGTGGCGATGACGTTCTCCGACCTGACGCTGGACCCGGTCACCCGCGAGGTCACCCGCGGTCAGCGCCGGATCAGCCTGACCCGTACCGAATTCGCGCTGCTGGAAATGCTGATCGCCAATCCGCGCCGGGTGCTCACCCGCAGCCGCATCCTCGAGGAGGTCTGGGGATTCGACTTCCCCACCTCGGGCAACGCGCTGGAGGTCTACGTGGGCTATCTGCGGCGCAAGACCGAAGCCGATGGGGAGTCGCGGCTGATCCACACCGTGCGCGGTGTGGGTTACGTCCTTCGGGAGACCCCCCCGTGACGATGCGGGTCCCGCGATGATCCGGTTCCCCCGGCCTCAACGTCCACCGATGCGCCCACCGTTGCGCGCAACGCCATCCCTGTCGTTGCGGTGGCGGGTGATGCTGCTGGCCATGTCGATGGTGGCGATGGTCGTGGTGCTGATGGCCTTCGCCGTGTACGCCGTGATCTCCGCCGCGCTGTACAGCGACATCGACAACCAGCTGCAAAGCCGGGCGCAACTGCTGATCGCCAGCGGTTCACTGGCCGCCGACCCGGGGAAAGCCATCGAGGGCACCGCCTATTCCGACGTCAACGCGATGCTGGTGAACCCGGGCCACGCGATCTACACCGCCCAGCAGCCGGGTCAGACCCTGCCGGTCGGTTCGCCGGAAAAAGCGGTCATCCACGGCGATCTGTTCATGTCGCGGCGCACCGCCGGTGATCAGCGAATCCTCGCCGTGCACCTGCAGAACGGCACCTCGTTGCTGATCTCCAAGAGTCTCAAGCCCACCGAGGCGGTGATGAACCGGCTGCGCTGGGTGCTGCTGATCGTCGGCGGTGTGGGTGTGGCGGTCGCCGCGGTGGCGGGCGGCATGGTCACTCGAGCCGGGTTGCGCCCGGTGGCACGGCTGACCGAAGCGGCCGAGCGGGTGGCGCGCACCGATGACCTGAGACCCATTCCGGTGTTCGGTAGCGACGAATTGGCAAGGCTCACCGAGTCGTTCAACCTGATGCTGCGCGCGCTCGCCGAGTCCCGGGAACGGCAGGCACGGCTGGTCACCGATGCCGGGCATGAACTGCGCACGCCGCTGACGTCGCTGCGGACCAACGTCGAGCTGCTGATGGCCGCGATGGAGCCGGGGGCGCCCCGTCTGCCCGAGCAGGAGATGGTCGACCTGCGCACCGACGTCATCGCGCAGATCGAGGAATTGTCAACGCTGGTCGGCGATTTGGTGGACCTCACCCGCGATGACGCCGGACAGGTGGTGCACGAGTCCGTCGACATGTCCGAGGTCGTCGATCGCAGCCTGGAGCGAGTCAGGCGGCGGCGCAACGACATTCACTTCGACGTCGACGTGACGCCCTGGCAGATGTACGGCGACGCCGCTGGGTTGTCACGCGCGGTCCTGAACCTGCTCGACAACGCCGCCAAGTGGAGCCCACCCGGCGGGCATGTCGGTGTCACGATGCGCCAGCTCGACCCGTCGCACGCGGAGCTGGTGATCGCCGACCACGGCCCCGGCATCCCGCCCCAGGAGCGCCGCCTGGTGTTCGAGCGGTTCTACCGCTCGACCACGGCACGCGCCATGCCGGGTTCCGGACTCGGGCTTGCCATCGTCAAAAAGGTCGTCCTCAATCACGGGGGACTGCTGCGCGTCGAGGACACCGTGCCCGGCGGCCAGCCCCCGGGCACGTCCTTCTATGTGCTGCTGCCCGGCCGGCCGCTCCCCGCCTCGACGTATGCCACGGCCGGCGACGACGCGGCAACCGGCCAGGCAGACGCCGCGACCGGCCCTACCCAAGCGGTGACCGACGACGAGGCGAACTCTCGGGAATCGGCGAACGTTATCTCAGTGGACTCTCAGTCCGCGCGGGCAAGGTAGGTCTGCGGCTACTGTTGAACCCAGCCGTCGACTTGCCGAAACACTGAGATAGAGGAAGAGCGACTTAGCGACATGACGAATGACCCGAGGTATTCGCCACCGCCGCAGCAGCCGGGATACCCTCCCGCGCCGAATCAGCCTGCGCACGTCCCGAGCCACGCGGGGTCCTCCGGCTACGCCCCGGGACAGCAGCAGCCGTACCACCAGCAATATGACTGGCGCTATCGGTCGCAGCCCTCGTCGTCGCCGACGACCCAGTTCCGTCCGCCCTACGAGCCCTTCAGCAACACCGGGCCGGGTCGGATCCCCGGGGGGACCGGCGCGGGCGCGATCCCCGGCGGCACCGGCGCGGGTCCCATTCCCGGCATGCTGCCCGGGATGCCCACCCCGCCTGAACCCCAAAAGCGTTCTCGCACAGGTCTGTTGGTCGTCGGTGCGTTAGCCATCGCGGTGGTGTCGGCCGGTATCGGCGGTGCCGCGGCGACGGCCGTCGAGCTCGGCACGCACACGACCGGGAACGGCGGCGGGCGGGTCATCGGGGCGGCGCCCAGCGTCCCGGCCGCGAACATGCCGCCCGGCAGCGTCGAGGGGGTCGCCTCCAAGGTGGTGCCCAGCGTCGTGATGCTCGAGACCGACGTCGGGCGTCAGTCCGAGGAGGGCTCCGGCATCGTCCTGTCCACCGACGGGCTCATCCTGACGAACAACCATGTCATCGCCGCCGCGGCGGGGCCGCCCAAGGGGCCCGGCGGCCCTACGGGCACTCCGCCCGGGGCCCCCGTGCCTCCGGGCATCCCGGGTGGTCCCAGCGGCGGGGGGGCCGGCTCCCCGACGCCCAAGACCACGGTGACCTTCTCTGACGGTCGCACCGCACCGTTCACGGTGGTCGGCGCGGACCCCACCAGCGATATCGCCGTGATTCGGGTGCAGGGCATATCCGGGCTCACGCCCATCTCGCTGGGCTCCTCGTCGGACCTTCGCGTCGGCCAGCCAGTCGTCGCGATCGGGTCGCCGTTGGGTCTGTCGGGCACTGTGACCACCGGCATCGTCAGCGCGCTGAACCGGCCGGTGTCCACCACCGGTGAGTCGGGCAACCAGAACACCGTGCTGGACGCGATTCAGACCGACGCCGCGATCAACCCCGGTAACTCCGGTGGCGCGCTGGTCAACATGAACGGCCAGCTGGTGGGCGTCAACTCGGCCATCGCCACGCTGGGGGCCGACTCGCCGGACGCCCAGAGCGGTTCCATCGGCCTGGGCTTCGCGATCCCGGTCGACCAGGCCAAGCGCATCGCCGACGAGCTGATCGCCACCGGCAAGGCGTCGCACGCCTCGCTCGGCGTGCAGGTGACCAACGACAAGGGCACCCCGGGCGCCAAGGTCGTCGACGTCGTCGCGGGTGGCGCGGCCGCATCCGCCGGTGTCCCCAAGAACGTGGTCGTCACCAAGGTCGACGACCGCCCGATCAACAGCGCCGACGCGCTGGTCGCCGCCGTGCGGTCCAAGGCGCCCGGCGACAAGATCTCGCTGACGTTCCAGGATCCCGCTGGTGGCGGCAGCCGGACGTTGCCGGTCACCCTCGGGAAGGCGGATCAGTAGTGAAAGTCGACGAACCCTCGGCGACGGGATTGTCTGAGCTCGGATATACGGTTGCTCCCATGGAAACGGGTGCGGAGTTGGTAGTTGGCCGGGCGTTGGTTGTGGTGGTCGACGATCGCACCGCGCACGGCGACGAGGACCACAGCGGTCCGCTGGTGACCGAGCTGCTGACCGAGGCGGGATTCGTGGTCGACGGTGTGGTCGCGGTCGCCGCTGACGAGATCGAGATCCGTAACGCGCTGAACACCGCGGTGATCGGCGGGGTGGACCTGGTCGTCTCGGTCGGCGGCACGGGCGTCACCCCGCGCGACGTCACCCCGGAGGCCACGCGGGAGATCCTGGATCGCGAAATCCTCGGTATCGCAGAGGCTATCCGCGGGTCGGGCCTGTCGGCGGGGATCATCGACGCCGGATTGTCACGCGGTCTGGCCGGGGTGTCCGGCAGCACGCTGGTGGTCAACCTGGCGGGCTCCCGTTACGCCGTGCGCGACGGAATGGCGACGCTGAATCCGTTGGCGGCCCAGATCATCGGGCAGTTGTCGAGCCTGGAGATTTAACCGCCGCGGCTAGGCGTGGTCCCGGCTGGCGACGTCAGCGCGGGTTATTTCGACTCGGCTTCCGCGCGGGGTCCGTACTCCGGCGGCGGCGTGGTGCCCACGCTGCCGTGCTTGCCCGACGAATCGCCGTTGGTCTGGGCGAGCAGGTCGCGGATCTCCTTGAGCAGGACCACCTGCGCGTCATCGGCCGGCTCGACTTCACCGCGCTTGCGCAGTGTGGTGTACGGCAGCACGACCAGGAAGTAGACCACCGCGGCGATGATCACGAAGTTGATGGCGGCCGACAGGACGTTGTTGAGATCGATCGCTTGACCGCCACCGATGCCGATGCGCAGGATGCCGAAATTGGACTGCTGATTGACGCCGATGCGGTTGATCAACGGTTTGATGATGTTGTCGGTGAACTGCGTGACCAGGGCGGTGAACGCGGTACCGATGACCACCGCGGTGGACAGGTCGATGATGTTGCCCCGCGAGAGAAACTCCTTGAACCCTTTGAGCATTGGGGATGGCCTTTCTGGGACTGGACAGAGTTTGCTGTCGACTCGCAGACCAACAACGGCCAGGCACTCAGTGCAGGGTGAGCGTCACGGTCTGGCCCAACGCCGACCCTGCCACCGTGTTCGCCACACGAGCCGGCAGCGCAACTAACACTACGCGGTCGCCGTCGGCGGCCTGAATTTTTTCTTTGGCCGACACCAACACCACCACGGCGTCGGTGGCCACCACCTTGGGGGCGGCGTGGGTGTCGTCCGGCGCGCTGCTGGCCGGCGCGGCCAGCACGTCGACCACGTCACCGACCCGGACGAGGTCGATCAGGGCGGCGTCGGCCAGATGCAGCGGCACGATGCGGGCACCCGGCCCCGCCGTCACCTCCGCCAACCGGCTGCCCAGTAACCGGATGTCGGTGAGCACCTCACCGCGCCGGGTCGGGCCGGCCAGCGTCGAACCCACCACCGCGCCCAGGTCGGCTCGTGCCCCATCGGGAATGGTTGCTACCAAACGCTTTTCGAGCCGAACGTCGTCGGGAGTCAACGCCGCGCCGGGACGCAGGTCATGCTCGGCCACCACGACTTGCGCGTAGTCGCCGTCGGGGTTGGAACGCAGCGTCGCGATCCCGGCCAGCACCACCAGCCCGCCCGCGGCGACGCGACGCGCCAGGACGGTGCGAGTCCAGTCCGGGCGCAGCCACAGCGATACCCGGCTCAATAGGCTTGGGTTCAGCGATGATTCGCCCACGCGGCAACGGTAGGCGTTACCCGACGCCCGGGCTCACGGCCGGCGGGGCGGGTGTGGATAACCGTCAGCTGGTCGCGGCGGCGGTGGAGGTTGTGGAGCTGCTGCCCGACTTGTCGCTCGAGCTGGAGCTGGACTTGTCGGTCGAGCTCGAGCTCGACTTGTCGCTGGAGCTCGAGCCGTTGGATCCCGAGTCGCTCGACGAGGAGCCGTTGCTCGAACTCGACTTCTTGCCGGACTCGCGGCTGTCGGTGCGGTAGAAGCCGCTGCCCTTGAACACCACGCCGACGGAGTTGAAGCGTTTGCGCAGCCGCCCGGCGCAGCGTTTGCAGGTGGTCAGCGCGTCGTCGGTGAAGGCCTGCACGATGTCGAAGCGATCGTCGCACTCGGTGCACTGATAGCTGTAAGTCGGCACAAAAACCTCCGGATGATTGCAAACCTGGTTAGCACTCTAGCGTCTCAAGTGCTAGAACCGCCACGTGACATGACTCATTCCCATCAGCGCCCATCCAGATCGATCAATCCCCGTCGCGGCGTGAGCGCGTGGGTCATCGGAACGTCATGCGGATCGGCCGGCACTTCATCGAGCACTTCAGCGTCGCGGACGACAGCGATCAGCGGCGCGTGCGGGTCGCGGCCGCCCAGCGAGCGGTCGTAGAAACCGCGGCCGCGGCCCAGCCTCGCACCGCGGCGGTCGACGGCCAGGGCCGGCACCAGCACCACGCCGGCTTGCGCCAGGGCGGATGGCGGCAGCCACGGCTGCGGCGGCTCGAGCAGCCCCCACCGCCCGGTGGTCAGCGTGCCGGGCCGGTATTCGCCCCAGGACAGCGGTAGCGGCGTGTTGTCGGCCGCGGTGCGCGCCACCGGTAGCAGCACCCGCCCGGTGCGCCGCAGCAACATGTCGAGCATCTCGATGGACCCCGGCTCGGTGCCCACCGGCACGTAGGCGCAGATCGTGCTGTCGCTGGTCACAATGCCGTCCAGCGCCTCCAGCCGCTCGCAGACCTGCCGCGCCTCGGTGGCGCGGACGCCGTCGGCAACGTGGCGCCGGGCGGCAAGCAGCTGGTCGCGCAGCGCGGCTTTGCTGGTGGTCGCCATGCGTTAACCATGACAGCCGCGTCTTAGCCCGCGCCACATCGACTCGGCTATGGGGATGCGGGTTATCGTGTGAACAATGTCAAGCCCAAACGTGGTGGTGCCACGCACTGCGGTCGTGCCCGCCGCGGGTCTCGGGACCCGCTTCTTGCCGGCGACCAAAACGGTCCCCAAGGAGCTGTTGCCGGTTGTCGACACGCCGGGCATCGAACTGGTGGCCGCCGAGGCGGCCGAGGCCGGTGCCGAGCGCCTGGTGATCATCACCTCGGAGGGCAAGGACGGCGTCGTCGCGCACTTCGTCGAGGACCTGGTGCTGGAAAGCACGTTGGAGGAGCGCGGCAAGACGGCGATGCTCGACAAGGTCCGCCGCGCGCCACAGCTGATCAAGGTCGAGTCCGTGGTGCAGAGCGAGCCGCTGGGCCTCGGGCACGCGATCGGCTGCGTGGAGTCGCGGCTGGCCGACGACGAGGACGCCGTCGCGGTGTTGCTGCCCGACGACCTGGTGCTGCCCACCGGCGTGCTGGGCACGATGTCGAAGGTGCGCGCCCACTATGGCGGCACGGTGCTGTGCGCCATCGAGGTGACGCCCGAAGAGGTCAGCGCCTACGGCGTTTTCGACGTCGAACCGATTCCCGACGACGACAATCCCGACGTGCTCAAGGTCAACGGCATGGTCGAGAAGCCTTTGGCCGAGGACGCGCCGTCGCTGTTCGCCGCGGCCGGTCGTTACGTGCTCGACCGCGCCATCTTCGACGCGTTGCGCCGCATCGAGCGTGGGGCCGGCGGCGAAGTACAGCTCACCGACGGCATCGCGTTGCTGATCGCGGAGGGCCACCCGGTGCACGTGGTCGTGCATCGCGGATCTCGACACGACTTGGGAAATCCTGGCGGCTACCTCAAGGCTGCGGTTGACTTTGCATTGGATCGTGACGACTACGGCCCGGATTTGCGGCAGTGGTTGGTGGCGCGATTAGGTCTGGCCGAGCAGTAGCCGGGCGCTGACCCGGCTCGCGGACGACGGCGGGTCGGTGGAACGCGTAGCGGTCCCGGGCGGGGATGCCCCGTCTGCGCAGTGAGCGGGTCGCCCGATGCGCGGCCCGACGGCAGAGAGGCGCGCTGTGCGTTCGGTGGAAGAGCAGCAGGCCCGGATCACGGCCGCCGCGGTGGCCCCGCGGCCCATACGTGTGGCGATCGCCGAGGCGCAGGGGTTGTTGTGCGCCGAAGAAGTGGTGACCGAGCGCCCGATGCCCGGCTTCGACCAAGCCGCAATCGATGGCTACGCGGTGCGCAGCGTCGACGTCCTCGGTGTCGGCGAGGTGGGCAGCGAGGGCCTGCCGGGGCCGTTTGACGAGTCGGGCGAGGGCGGCGGGCGCGAGGGCCTGGTGCTGCCGGTGATGGGCATGGTCGAGGCGGGGTCGCGCACCCCGAGCCGGTTGCAGCCGCGGCAGGCCGTGCGGGTGCAGACCGGCGCGCCGCTGCCGACGCTGGCCGACGCGGTCCTGCCGTTGCGGTGGACGGACGGCGGGACGCAGCGGGTGCGGATTCTGCGGGGCGCGCCCTCGGGCGCCTACGTGCGCCGCGCCGGCGACGACGTCCAGCCCGGTGATGTTGCGGTGCGGTCCGGCACGGTGATCGGTGCGGCGCAGGTCGGGCTGCTGGCCGCGGTCGGGCGCGAGCGGGTGCTGGTGCACCCGCGGCCCCGGGTGACGATCATGGCGCTGGGCGGCGAACTGGTCGACATCTCGCGCACCCCGGGCAACGGGCAGGTCTACGACGTCAACTCCTATGCGCTGGCGGCGGCTGCGCGAGATGCCGGTGCGGAGGTCAACCGCGTCGGGATCGTCAGCGGCGGGCCCCGCGAGCTCCGCGAGATCGTCGAGGGCCAGATCAATCGCGCCGAGGTGATCGTCATCGCCGGCGCGGTCGGGGGCGCGGCGGCCGAGGCGGTGCGCCAGGTGCTCGCCGAGCTCGGCGAGTTGGAGGTGGTGCGGGTGGCCATGCATCCGGGATCCATCCAGGGTTTCGGGCAGCTGGGCCGCGAGGGCGTGCCGACCTTCCTGCTGCCGGCCAACCCGGTGAGCGCGCTGGTGGTCTTCGAGGTGATGGTCCGGCCGTTGATCCGGTTGTCGCTGGGCAAGCGCCAGCCGATGCGCCGCATCGTGCAGGCGCGCACGCTGTCGCCCATCACGTCGGTGATCGGGCGCAAGGGCTTCCTGCGCGGCCAGCTGATGCGCGACCAGGAGAGCGGGGAGTATCTGGTGCAGGCGCTCGGCGGCGCCCCCGGCGCCTCGTCGCACCTGCTGGCCACCCTCGCCGAGGCGAACTGTCTGGTCGTGGTGCCCAGCGGCGCCGAGCAGATCCGCACCGGCGAGATCGTCGACGTCGCCTTCCTGGCTCAGCGCGGCTGAGCGAAAAGACTGCACACACCGTGAACCTGTTGCGCGCCAATTCCCGTCATCCAGGGTGGCCCATGAGCGTTGGGCCCCTGCGGGTTCCGGCCGGCGTTGTGCGGTTGCGGGCGGTGCGGCTGCGAGATGGGGCGCAGTGGAGCCGGATCCGGCTGACCGATCGTGCGCACCTGGAACCGTGGGAGCCCAGCTCCGAGGGCGATTGGACGAGCCGCCACGCGGTGGCGGCCTGGCCGGCGCTGTGCTCCGGGCTGCGCGCCGAGGCGCGGCAGGGGCGGATGCTGCCCTACGTCATCGAGCTCGACGGCCACTTCTGCGGCCAGCTGACCATCGGCAACGTCACCCACGGCGCGCTGCGGTCGGCGTGGATCGGCTACTGGGTGCCGCGGTCGGCCACCGGCGGCGGTGTGGCCACCGCGGCGCTCGCACTGGGGCTGGATCACTGTTTCGGCCCCGTGATGTTGCACCGCGTCGAGGCCACCGTCCGCCCGGAAAACGCCGCGAGCCGGGCCGTGCTGGCCAAAGTCGGCTTCCGCCAGGAGGGCCTGCTGCAGCGCTACCTGGAGGTCGACAGGGCCTGGCGCGACCACCTCTTGATGGCCATCACCGTCGAAGAGGTGAGCGGATCGGTGGCATCGGCGCTGGTCCGAGCGGGTCACGCCAGCTGGGTGTGACGGCCTCGCCTAAGGCGCCGTGGCTTTCGCCGACCTGTACCGCGGTTTCCGGCGGCTCGCTGGAGAGGCCAAATCGTTGCCATTCTGGGACTGGCGCGACACGAGTGACTCGTGGTGCTTGTGAGAGGGAAATTACAGGTGTGTAATTGTCCTGGTCAGTACGACCCGGCCGCGTTGGCCACCAATGGGCTTCGCGGGGGATGGACACCGAAGAGAGCAGGTCATCATGCCAAGCATCCCGCAGTCATTGTTGTGGATATCGCTCGTGGTGCTGTGGCTGTTCGTCTTGGTGCCGATGCTCGTCAGCAAGCGCGACGCGGTGCGGCGCACCAGCGACGTGGCCCTGGCGACCCGGGTGCTCAATGGCGGGGGCAACTCCCGGCTGATCAAGCGCAACGGTCCGGCCGCCGGGCATCGCAGCGACCCCAATTGGACGCCGCCGGAAGAGTCGGCCGACACCGACCTCGACGAGGACCGCGACCTCACCGACGATGAAGACCGTGACCACGAGGCGGACGACGACGCCGACACCGACGAGCTGAGCCGCCGCCGCCCCGTCGTGATGAAGATGGCCGTCGCCGAGCCCACCGAGCCCGACTACCTCGACGTCGATGTGGTCGAGGATTCCCACGTGCTTCCGGCGGGGGCCAGCGAATCTGCCGCCGAGCCGGAGACCGCCGACATTGAGCCGATCGAAGAGGACGAGGCGGAAACCGAGGCCGTCGCCAAACACGACGGCGAGGACGAGGACAGCTTCGAGTACGTCGAGGACTCGTCCGGTCTGGAGCCCGCCGACGAGGCTGACGACGCCGACGAGGAGGCGCCGGCGCCCCTGCCGCGCAACGCATCACGGCGGCGCCGGTTCGACAACAAGACCGCGGCCGCGGTCAGCGCCCGTAAGTACGCCTTCCGCAAGAAGGTTCTGATGGTGATGGCGGTCGTCCTGGTCGGCTCGGCCACCGCGGCCTTCAAGATCTCGCCGACCGCCTGGTGGGTGTGTGGCACCGCCACCGCGATCACCCTGCTGTACCTGGGTTACCTGCGGCGCCAGACGCGCATCGAAGAGAAGGTGCGCAACCGCCGGATGAAGCGGATGGCGCGGGCACGGCTCGGCGTGGAGAACGCCTACGACCGCGACTACGACGTGGTCCCGTCGCGGCTGCGACGCCCCGGCGCGGTGGTCCTGGAGATCGACGACGAGGACCCCGTCTTCGAACACCTGGACTACGCGATGGCGATGCGGACCTTCGGTTGGCCGCGGGACTTGCCGCGCGCCGTCGGCGAATAGTCCTGGCAGTTCGGTAGTTGGTGCCGCGGCTGGTAGCCTGCTAGCGGTCAGGGGCTATGGCGCAGTTGGTAGCGCGACTCGTTCGCATCGAGTAGGTCAGGGGTTCGATTCCCCTTAGCTCCACAGAGTTTGATCTGGTCAGAGTGTGTTCGGCGGGTTTCCGCTCGTCCCGCGATGCGTCGAGGGTCTGGTAGTCGGCGTCCTCAGCACATAAAGTTGCTGTGCCTGTAGCGACCCATCACGCGTCGTCCCCATTGGGGGTAATAGATGGCTGCCGACACGCTGCCACCCGGCCCTCGTCTGCCCGTGGCGGTGCAAACCGCCGAGTGGATAGCCCGGCCGTGGGAATTCATGGAACGCGCCGCCGCCCGATACGGCGACACGTTCACCATGAAGTTGGTCCGTGAGGGACCGATCGTGATGGTCTCGCATCCAGACGCCGTGCGGCAGATTTTCACCACGCCTCCGGAACTGGCGCTCGCCGGGGAAGCGAACCGCATCCTGCTGCCCGTGGTGGGCCCGAACTCCGTTCTCCTGCTCGACCGCGGCGCCCACAAAGAACAGCGCCGACTCCTCATGCCCGCCTTTCGCGGCAGTCACTTGCAGAACTACATGAGCACGGTGACCGCCATCGTGCAGGCCGAGATGGCCGGCTGGCCACGGGGTGTGCCGGTGCGCCTTCATCCTCGGATGCAGGCGTTGACGCTCGAAGTCATCTTGCACCTGGTGTTCGGGCTCGAACGCGGGGAAAGTATGGACCGGCTGCGCGAGGCGCTACAGCGGATGCTCGCCCTCACGACCCATGCCGTCGCGCAGATGTTTCTTTTGGTCGTCGGCCCCCAAAAGCTGAGGACCGCGCTCACCAACACGTTGCTCGCCGAAGTAGATCGCCTGCTGCACCACGAGATCGTCGCTCGCCGGCGACAAGAGGACCTTGATGTCCGCACCGATGTCCTGTCGATGCTGTTGAAGGCCACGCACGAAGACGGTAACCCGATGAGTGACAAAGAGATTCGGGATGAACTCGTCACGCTGCTACTGGCAGGCCACGAAACGACGGCATCGGGACTGGCCTGGGCTGTCGAGCGGATCATCCGTCATCCGGATGCGCATTCGCGGCTCATCGAAGAGACGCGGTCCGGCGACGGTCAGGGGTACGTCGATGCCGTGGTGAAGGAGACACTCCGGATGCGGCCGGTGCTCGCCCTGGTCAGCAGACGACTCACTGAACCGATGGACGTCGACGGGTTCTCGTTGCCCGCCGGGGTAAAGGTCGCGCCATCGATCTACCTCATGCACAGACGTCCCGACATCTACCCCGACCCGGAGCAGTTTCGTCCCGAGCGGTTTCTCGACAACCGGGCAGGAACGTACACGTGGATTCCATTCGGCGGGGGCGTACGGCGTTGTCTTGGCGCGACATTCGCCGAATGCGAGATGCGGATTGTGCTTGGCACGCTGTTCAGCACAACCCGGGTGCGCCCTGTCGATTTCAAATCCGAGGCGATACACCGCCGGTCGATCACCCACGTGCCGGGTCGGGGGACCACGGTAGTACTCGAGTGAATCGGCCATTCGTCGGTCGGCAGATCCACCACCGACCTCGCAGCTGAAGGCCGGTTGGCTTGCCTCACTGACCGTTTGACGGTTCGTGATCGTAAAACACATCTGATCTAGCGCATTTGCGGCGCGAAGCGCCTCGCCGCCGCCGCCGAACGTGAGCCGCGATTCCCGGGTGAGTAGCTCTGCTCTGACCTGCCACACATTGCGGATCTACCGCCCCTGTCAGGGCAGATTGATCCGCCAGTACAACCCGACAAGGAAGTCCGCGAGCTGGGCGGCGGACATGTCGAGAAGTCCTTCGGCCCACGCGATCAACAGTTCTGAAGCAGCCCCGGCGAAGGCGAAAGTCTTCGTCCGTGTCTCTAGGGAGCTGCTTTCAAAATTGCCCCCGTCGGTTCCCGACCACCGGTAGAAGTTCTGGGCCGCGCGCAAGAGGATCTCGTTGCGGCGAGCGCCGGCACGCCCGCCCTTGCCGAGTGCCTCGATGAAGATAATCCGGATCATGCGCGGATCGCTGGCCAGAGTGTCCGCGGTTGTTCGCAGTACGACGGATATCCTCGACACAGCGTCATCGGGCGCGTTTACGACAGCGGCGTTCACGGCACTTTCGACCGCGTCGTTAGCCAGTTCGAGTACCGCGTCGAACAATGCGTCCAAGTCGCTGAAGCTCTCGTAGAAGTACCGCTCGGTCAGCCCGGCTTCGACGACCACGTCCTTGACCCGAACCGATGCGGAACCCGCGGAACCGAACAGGTTCATGCCGGCTTCGATCAACTTCCGGCGCCGCTCGGCAATCCGCTGTTCACCTGTTGCTCCGCCGTACACGCGGCCAGCCGACACGTTCGCTCCTACGGTTAATCTGTTCCGCCACCAGCATAAGTGCCGACCGACCGCTCGACCGACCAATGACATTCGATCCAGATCGTCGGCGGAACGATGGCCTTGGCCCGCTGCGACCAGCCACAACGATGCGCCAGCGGGGCAATCCCGAGCCCGGTCCACGGTCGCCGCTTGTACTGCTGGCCGATCCGTCGTCCCAGCCGACACGAGACACAAATCTGACATGAAATGCTGTCAGAGACGCTTGTCTGGGGCCCGGCCGCTTGGCGCGGCAGAGTTTGGAAAGCTTTCCGCCGGACACGCACATGTGCTGGTGGCAACACGCGCAGGTTGACCCAGCACCGTGTTGCTCGGGTGGGTTAAATGACGAATCCTGAACTACCGCAACCATTTTGTAGAGCGGCAGGAAATCGGGATCATCCACTGGGACCGCCGACCGTGCTGGACTTCCCTCTCGCTAGAACGTGCTGCGCCCATTCGCCGTCAGCTGGATGCCGGGAAAACGGGTATGCGCCCAGGGAAGGGAACTGCGAGCTTGACAGTGTGACCCGCCGCACACATAATCTGACATGTTGTCATGTCAATTTGTGAACGCCGTACAGCCAGCGGGTTTCCTGCGCTCGCACGGACAGTGACCCCGTTTCCGGGTGAACACACCGGATCCCCACGACCGGTAGGAAGAGAGTGAGGCATGACCAGACTTCAGTGCTTCACGGGTTCGCGCTTCGAAGACGCGTCATTCCTTCCGGCCACCCTCGAGTCCGTCCGTCGCTGTCCGGCCCGATCCGACTTCATCGAGCTGTGCTTCGCGACGGACGAGGGCGGATGGACGTGGTGCTTTCGGGACCCAGCCGAGAGGGGTGAGGGCAGCTCCGACGGCACGCTCGCATTGACGGTCGGGCCGTATGGCGCCCAGGCCCGTAACGTCGAGGAGGGCGGTCTAGGGCCTGCGTTGCCGACTTCGGAGGCGCTGCCGATTATCCTCGGTGGTTCCCGGGTATACCTGGCGCGCCAGCTGGTTGAACGATGGTAGCCAATTCAGCTGCAGCCCTTGACCATTCGGTACTTCCGCGCCGACGGCGTGGTCAAACATGCATCGAAGATCATCGTCGATATCAGCACCGCACGCAGAATGCAAGCGTTCATGTGTCGTCGAATACAGCGGGGCGACCCACGGCCGCGTCAGGCTGGCGCAATTCATTCGGAGGTTGCGAATGGGATCGGTCATGACGGTGCGCGGCGCAAAGCGCTGCGCATCCCGAGTGTTTTGCTGTGTGGCGGCACTTGTCGCGACTTGCGTCGGGGTGCACGGTCAGTCAAGTGCCGATCCGTCCGACCCACCACCCCCGCTCTTGCCGCAGTTCGTCCCGACCGTCAGCAGCTTCACTCCGCAGTTTCCGTATCCCTATGACGAAACACGCAACAGTGTCACGCCCGCCGACATCAATGCAGAGCGGGAGATGTGCCAATGGTTCAACGCGCAATATCATGATCTGCGAAGCCAACTGGACCAATTCGGATTCAATCTGCTGGCAGCCAACAACGACTGGACGGTCGGAACGATCCAGGCGCAGGCCGATAATGTGGCCACGAACGTCGAACAGGCCGTCGCTTTCCTTGCACCGCGAGCGCAGGCTCTGACACAGACCCAAGATTTTGCAGGCGACAACTATTTCCCGCTCTACCAGGGGGAGAGTTTCTACCGGCTGTGGCAGCACCTGTCCAATACCGGCGTCGGTATCAGGGCACGGAACACCGCCTGGATCTACGGGCCCTCGCAGCAGCGAGAAGAACATTGGGGCAGCAGGATCGAGCGGTCGCATGTCTGTGGATAAGCGCCAAATACGTTGCGGGGACGTCGATATCGTCGTCGGTCGTAGCTGTCGCCAGGTACTCGTGACCCGTCGTCATATCAGAGGAGTCGTGGGGACGGCAGTTCAGCTGATCATCAGGAGCGGTGTTGCGCAGCGCGCGTCTCTTCTGGCTGATCGACTCGCGGTTGTGGCGGTATTCCTTGTCGCCTGCTTCGCCACTGTTACGGCCATCGGTGCCGCAAGGTCCGATGCCAAAGTCGGTGAACTGGGGCCGCCGCCTGATGATTCCGAGATCAAGCAAGTCCTCATCGACCTTTATCAAAGGGGTCAACCGCCGGACTTCACTGTCGACGTTCAATTTCTCGGCCCGACCATTGTGGGTCAGCCGACCGTGCACCCGAACCCCCCGCCCCAACCGTGGTGCGTGCGCTGCGCGCACCCAGATCCAGGTGCGAGCCCGATGTACCCGGTGCTCGCGCTTGTTTCGGTCACTACCACGCAGGGGCTGGGGTCCAGCGCGCTGCCACCTTCCAGTTTCGTCCACACGATTACCACCACCTATGACGGCAAGCCCTGTCCCGGGGAGACCAATGCGCAGTATTGCCCGACATACTTTTTTTACCGCGACGACGGCGGCCATTGGCAGGTCGCCTGATGACTTTGCTTGAGAAAGTGAGGTTTTCGGTATCGATAGCGGGGGAGGCGAACTGAGATGGCGCCTCGGCGTGTGGTTGTCATGGCGACGATGGCCGCTATGGCGGTGATGCTGGTCGCGCCCACGGCGTCGGCGGATTCGACCGCGGACTTGAGGTCAGCGGTGGCCGCCAAACGCGGCGGATGTCCTGCACTGCAATCCGATCCGGTGCTCGAGAGGCTCGCCCAGCGCGCCAACCTCGAGACGCAGAGCTACGCCAACCACACCGCGAGGTTCCAACCAATGGAGGATCCGATGCCGACACTGCGCCAGTTGTCCTACCCCGCGGCCAAGGCGAAATTGCTAGCGGGATTCGCAAGCGCTGACCGATTCGCAGACGCCCCGCAAAAGGCCATCTATGGAGCCACGCTATTTGGTTGGGACACCATTCCCGATTGCTCATACACGCGCTACGGCGCGGACGTGGTGACGGACACGAACACCGGCAACACCACGGCGGCCGTCGTATTGGCAGGCGGTTGATGATGCTGTGCGGAATCGGTTGCGCAGGGGCGGCGCTTTGTGGTCGCTTGGACCAGGTTTGTGATGTGGTGCCGACGGTGCTGCTATGTGGCCGCTTTGTAGCTAGCGATCGACGCGCCCCGGGGTGCATCCCGGGCGCGTGGACAAGCGCCGCCCGTTTACGCGGCAGCAAATTCTTGATGGCTTTGTCTGCCACTCCGAGGTCGAAGGCAAACCCAGCATTAGGCGCCCCTCGGACAGGCTCGATTAGCGCCGCACAACATGACTCCGTAGAGCGCTACAGATGGGTAGGCCAGCCGCGGGGATTATCTAGAGGTATGCCGGCCCTGGCCGCCAGATGGCATCGACCGCAGGTGGGGCCGTCAATCGAGCGGCACGATCCGCATCGTACCAGATCGATCGATCTATTTGACAATCTGACAATGCAATGAGATAAGATCCTCCGAACGACTGAGATCGCCGTCACAGTCACCTGGGTTTACCGCAGGTGTACGCACCGGCACCTGTGTCTCGGTCAGCCAATCACAGGGAACGAGCCAGCAAACGGATGACAGTCACAAGCACTGGTGAGCTTCACGTCCCAACGGACGCGAACCGGGGGCGACGCGGCAGGGTGTTGACGGCGGGTCCGGTCCGCCGTCGGCCGCCCGGGACGGTTCAGCGCTTGGCGACGGCGCCGGTGGACAGTGCCAATACCACCGGTCGTGCGGTACTGATGGCGGCGGCGGTGATTCGCTACATCGTCCAGGACGTAATTTCGCTGCGGTTCTGAGGGGGACCCATTCGGTGGTCCAGTCGCTATGCGGCTTGGGGTTGGTGGGTCGTGGTCCACTGTAGAGCGAACT